>NZ_JAALEC010000126.1:0-8985 GCF_014145205.1 Dietzia sp. DQ11-44 | reverse complement strand
CCGGCGGGTGCCGATCACCGTGCGCTCCCGGGCGCGGGCCACCCCCTCGTCGTCGATCCCCAGCTCGTCGTCCATCTCGTCGAGAACCTGCGCGTACCCGATGGCCCGCCGGGCCGTCACGCCCTCGAGCAGTCCGAGCCCGACGAGCCCACGCACCTCGTCGATCAGCCCGTCGGCGAACATGCGCCCGGTACGGGCGTCCAGCCGGTCATCGAGCTCGGGAAGCGCGCACCGTAGGCCGAGCAGCCGCGTGCCCCACCGAGGTGCGCCGATGGTCGGTCTCGAGGCGGAGAACGGCTGACCGGTCAGCTCCACCACCTCCAGTGCCCGAACAGTCCGGCGGGGATCGGTCGGCAGGATGGTCCGAGCGGCCTCGGGGTCCGCGCGGGCGAGCTCGGCGTGCAACGCCCGGACCCCGATCTCCTCGAGGCGCCGTTCGTAGCGCGCCCGGACCGCGGGATCCGTGTCGGGGATGGACCAGCCGTCGACCAGGGCCTGGATGTACATCATCGATCCTCCGCACAGGATCGGCACGTTCCCGCGCTCCCGGATCTCCGCGATCTCGCGCTCGGCCTCGCGACGGAAGTCGGCGACGCTCGCGGTCTCGGTCACCTCGAGGACGTCGAGCCTGTGGTGCGGGATGCCACGTCGGAGGGACGGCGGGAGCTTCGCGGTACCGATGTCCATGCCGCGGTACTGCTGCATGGCGTCACAATTGACCACCTCCCCGCCCAGCCGCTGCGCCAGATCGAGGGCGAGGTCGGACTTCCCGGTGCCGGTCGGGCCCACCACCGCGACCGGTGCGGGGCCGCTCACCCGTGACCCCACTGACCCGGGGAATCCGACGACGACGAGAGATCCCAGCGAGCGCAGTGATACCCCACACCGAACGGCGCCCAGGACACCGACTCCACCGCAGACCTCTCCCCGACCAGCCCGGCCAGCCCGAGCCACGCGGGCCGGCTCCACCACCCCACGGCCTCCGCCACCGCGTCACCGGGATCGGGCAGCGGGCCACCGCGCCGCAGCCACTCGGTGAGCTCCGAGTCGAGGGCGACACCACGCGGGTCCTCGGGCACGGGTGCCCGGGGGGTGAGGGAGGCGGGACCGTCCCCCACGACGACCACGAGGGTGTCGCGCCCGGGGGGCCGAGAGACCCGTCCACCGCCGGTGACGCCCGCGAACGACCGGGGCTGGTCGATCCCGGCGCGGTCGAGCAGCCACCATGCGATCAGGGCCGCGTCGGGGACATCGTCGTACTCGGCTTCCACCGCCTCGGAACGCCCGACCCGGACCGCCGCCCCCCACCTCGACAGCGAGGAACGGACGTCACCCATCGTCCGCCCCTCGGGGTCCGAGCCGAGCACGAGCACCCTCTCGAGGCCGGACGACGCCGTCCTGAGCAGATCCAGCGCGGCGTCGACCTGGCCGGCGGTCTCCGCGGCCGCCTCTCCGGACAGTTCGGGCACCAGAACCGGCGCGCCGGGGACCAGGACGACAGGGGTGCTCACACCGAGCACCTTACTGACCTCCGCGGGAGCGCCCTCCCGGGACTCTGTCGGACTCGCTGGGGATACCCCGGCGCCCGGGCGGCGGTTGGTACACACTAGGGGGATGCCGCCCCCTCACCGGGCCGGCGAGGCGACGACCGGTGGGATCCCGGCGATGGTGCCGTGTCACGCGGCAGAACGAAACGAGGACCAGATGAGCGACCAGTCACCGACCACCCCCGGGGAGGCGAACCCCGGAACGTCCGCACCGACCCCCACGCCGACCCCGGGCCCGCGTCCCGGTGCGCCGTCCCCCGCAGCACTGGCCCGGAAGGTGGCACCGCGAGCGGTGGCGGCCCCCGAGTCGCGCATCGTCCGGGCGTCGGACCCGTCCGAATGGGGTCGGGTCGACGACTCCGGCGCCGTGTTCGTCAGGACCTCCGAGGGCGAACGCCAGGTCGGCTCCTGGCAGGCGGGTGCACCCGAGGAAGGTCTGGCCCACTTCGGCCTCCGGTACGACGACCTGGTCGCGGAGGTCTCACTCCTCGAGGCGCGACTCGACTCGCACCCACAGGACGCGCGAAAGACCCGGGCCTCCGCCGAGGCCCTCGCCGAGCAGCTCCCCTCCGCTGCGGCCGTGGGAGATCTCGACGCCCTCGCGACCCGACTCGCCACCGTGGTCGAGCGCTCCGGCGCTGTCGAGGTCGAGGCGCGCCAGCGCAAGGACGAGGAGCGCGCCACCGCGATCGCCCGCAAGGAGGCGCTGGCCGTCGAGGCGGAGGAGATCGGTGAGTCGTCCACCCAGTGGAAGGCCGCCGGCGATCGCCTCAGGGAGATCCTCGACGAGTGGAAGACCATTCGCGGCATCGACCGCAAGACCGACGACGCACTGTGGAAGCGCTTCTCCAAGGCCCGCGAGGCGTTCAACCGGCGCCGTGGTTCCCACTTCGCGGAACTCGACCGCACCCGCGCCTCCGTCAAGCGGGTGAAGGAGGAGCTGGTCGAACGAGCCGAAGCCATCTCGGCCTCGACCGACTGGAACGACACGGCCACCGCGTTCAGGCGCCTCATGGACGAGTGGAAAGCCGCGGGCCGCGCTCCCCGCGAGGCCGACGACGCCCTGTGGAAGCGCTTCAAGGCGGCCCAGGACACGTTCTTCGACGCCCGCCACGCCGCGGCCGCCGAGCGTGACGCGGAGTTCGAGGGCAATGCGGACGCCAAGGAGGCGCTGCTCACCGAGTTCTCGGCCCGGATCGACCCGGACAAGGGCCTCGACGCGGCCCGTGCCGCGCTACGGGAGCTACAGACCCGCTGGGAGGAGATCGGCAAGGTCCCGCGGGAGAGGATGGGGCAGCTCGAGGGACGGATCCGCGCCCTGGAGAAGTCCGTCTCCGACGCGGCCGACGCCGAATGGCGGCGTACCGACCCCGAGGCCAAGGCCCGCGCCGCCCAGTTCTGGGTGCGGGTGGACGATTTCGAGGCACAGGCCGCGAAGGCCGACGCGGCGGGCAAGTCGAAGGACGCCGAGAAGGCCCGCGCGCAGGCCATGCAGTGGAAGGAATGGGCCGAGGCCGCCGAGAACGCGGTCGACACCCGCTGATCACGCCGACAGGGCCCCACCGACACGGTGGGGCCCTGCTGCACGGGGTGGGTCCGACGGGTGCGGCGACCCGGTTCAGTCGCGGTGGCGGACGGAGTCCTCGAGCTCGCGCTGTTCGGGGGTGCGCGCCCACAGCACGCCGGCCAGGGTCATCACCAGCAGCAGCACCAGGATCACGCTGACGTACAAGCCGATCCCGGGGGCGCCGAAGTCCTGGAAGTCGGGGTTCGGTCCCCGTCCGGACTGGCGCAGCCAGATCGCCAGCATCCCGTACACCGTGGCCACGCAACTGGCGCCCCAGGCGATCCCCGCCGCCCACCACTTCTGGGTGATGATCATGACGGCGCCGAACAGGATGGCGCCGGCCGAGTAGAGCAGGACGAACACGTGGGAGGGCAGCGAGGTCTGTTGGTCCCGGGCCGCCTCGGTGAAGAAGAGCACGTCCAGTCCACGCACCCCGTCGCTGTGGGGAAGCGCGAGAGCGGCGGCGAGCAACACGATCAGCAACGCCGACGCCAGATAGGCCCTGCCGATGACGAGGGTGTGGCCCAACATCCTGTCCCTGCGTCGGAACTCCGAATCCACGGTCCTGCTGGATTCCATGATCCCCTGGATGGGGTCCGGGCGGTCAGCGGTGTTCACGTGAGGCATCCCTTCTGGGTGGTGTCGGAGGCGAGGGCATCACGTCGCAGCGTGGGCAGTCCGAGCCCCACGCCAATCGGGGGGGTCTCCGGCTTCTCACCGGCCTCGTGCCGGTCACCCGCCCTGGTGGCCCGACAGGTCAGCACGCCGTCGTCGGCGAGCAGATGGTGCGGGGCGGCCGAGCTGATCCGGGTGGTGACCACGTCGCCGGGTCGGATCCGCCCGGCGTGCTCCCCCACCGGGGCGAAGTGCACCAGACGGCCGTCCCGGGCCCTGCCGGTCATCCGGGCGGTGGCGGCGTCCTTCCGGCCCTGGTCGGCGGTGACGAGCAGCTCGACCTCGCGACCGACCTGCTTCCGGTTCTCCTCGAGGGTGATCCGCTCCTGCAGGTCGATCAGCCTCTCGTAGCGCTCCTGCACGACGGACTTGGGTATCTGGTCGGTCATCGTCGCCGCCGGAGTCCCCGGTCGCGGTGAGTACTGGAAGGTGAACGCGCTCGTGAACCGCGCCTTCTCCACGACGTCGAGGGTGGCCTGGAAGTCCTCCTCGGTCTCCCCGGGGAATCCGACGATGATGTCCGTGGTGATGGCCGCGTGCGGCATCGCGGCCCGCACCCTGTCCAGGATGCCCAGAAAGCGCTCCGACCGGTACGAACGGCGCATCGCGCGCAGGACACGGTCCGAGCCGGACTGCAGGGGCATGTGAAGCTGCGGGCACACGGCGGGGGTGTCGGCCATCGCCTCGATCACGTCGTCGGTGAACTCCGCGGGATGTGGTGAGGTGAACCGGATCCGCTCGATGCCCTCGACCCGACCGGCGGCGCGCAGCAACTTCGCGAAGGCGCCCCTGTCGGATGGTTCGGCGGGATCGTGGAACGACCGCCCGTAGGCGTTGACGTTCTGTCCGAGCAGGGTGACCTCCAGGACACCCTCATCCGCCAGTGCCTTCATCTCGGCGAGGACCTCACCGGGTCTCCGGTCCACCTCCTTGCCGCGGAGGGACGGGACGATGCAGAACGTGCAGGTGTTGTTGCAGCCGACGGAGACCGAGACCCAGCCGGCGTAGGCGGACTCCCGGGTGGCGGGAAGGGTCGAGGGGAAGTGCTGGAGCGAGTCGGCGATCTCCACCTCGGCCCGCTCGTTGTGCCGGGAGCGCTGGAGCAGGGTGGGCAGATGCCCGAGATTGTGGGTACCGAAGACGACGTCGACCCACGGGGCCCGTGAGACCACGACGTCCTTGTCCTTCTGTGCCAGGCATCCGCCGACCGCGATCTGCAGTCGGGGATTGGCGTCCTTCCACGGCCGCAGGTGGCCGAGCGTGCCGTACAGGCGGTTGTCCGCGTTCTCGCGGACCGCGCACGTGTTGAACACCACGAGGTCCGGAAGATCGCCCCGGGCGGGATCGGCCTCCCCCTCGAACGGCACGTACCCGGCCGCGTCGAGCACGCCCGAGAGCCGCTCGGAGTCATGGACGTTCATCTGGCACCCGAAGGTCCGCACCTGGTACGTGCGCCCCTCGACGCGCTCGACACCGGTGTCTCCGGCCGTCGCCTGCAGGTCGGTCACGAGAGAATCCACGCAGGCCAGGGTACTCAGGGCGACACCTGGGCCGCCAATTCGGCATCGACCACCGTCATCGCCAACCCCGTCGGATAGCCCCGGCGGGCGAGGAACGCCACCAGCCTGCGCCGTTCTCCCTGGAGATCCGCCCCGGGACCGGGGTCGACCGGGCTGCGGCTGAGCCGCGCGCGCACGAGGTCGGTGGCCTGCTGTCGGTCATCGGCCTCGTCGATGCCGGCCACCGCCCCCGCGATATGCACCTCGGCGACGCCCTTCTCGCGCAGCTCGCGTTCGAGTGCACCCCGCGACCGTCCGCGTCGACGCCGCCGACCCCTGACCCATTCCGAGGCGAAGTCCGCGTCATCGAGCAGACCCCAGGCGCGGACCCTGTCCAGGGCCTCGTCCACCGCATCCGGCGCATGCTCCTTACCCAGAAGCCGCTCCCGCAGTTCGTGTCGGCTCCGTGGCCGGTGGCGCAGAAGCCGGAGAGCCGCCGTCGCGGCCTCGTGGGCCTCGGGGGCCAACGGAGGCAGGTCCGAACTGCTTGACGGCCTGGCCTCCACCGCCGCGATCGCGGTGCGCAGGTCGTACGCGTCGACACCCTGCCCCCGCTCGGCCGCACGCGGGTCCTGCACGCTCATCAGAACTCGACGGGCACCACGTCGATGGGCGCGTCCTCGTCGGACTCCGCCTCGATCTCCGCGATCTCCGCACCCGCCCCGATGTTGAGCTTGTCGAGGATCTTGCGCTCGATCTCGTCGCGGACCGAGGGGTTCTCCTTGAGGTACCGGCGGGCGTTCTCCTTGCCCTGACCCAACTGGTCCGCCCCGTAGGTGAACCAGGAACCCGACTTCTTGACGAAGCCGTTCTCCACGCCCATGTCGATGAGCGATCCCTCGCGACTGATGCCCTCGCCGTAGAGGATGTCGAACTCCGCGATCTTGAACGGCGGCGCGATCTTGTTCTTGACGACCTTGACCTTGGTGCGGTTACCCACCGCATCCGCGCCGTCCTTGAGGGTCTCGATCCGGCGCACGTCCAGGCGGACGGAGGCGTAGAACTTGAGCGCCTTACCGCCCGTGGTGGTCTCGGGCGAGCCGAACATCACCCCGATCTTCTCGCGCAGCTGGTTGATGAAGATCGCGGTGGTGTTGGTGTTGTGCAGCGCACCCGTCATCTTGCGGAGCGCCTGGCTCATCAGTCGCGCCTGCAAGCCCACGTGGCTGTCGCCCATCTCGCCCTCGATCTCCGCCCGCGGCACCAACGCCGCGACGGAGTCGACCACCAGGATGTCGATGGACCCCGACCTGACCAGCATGTCGGCGATCTCGAGCGCCTGCTCACCGGTGTCCGGCTGGGAGACGATGAGGTTGTCCGTGTCCACGCCGAGCTTGCGGGCGTACTCCGGATCCAACGCGTGCTCCGCGTCGATGAACGCGGCGATCCCGCCGGCGGCCTGCGCGTTGGCCACCGCGTGCAGCGCGACGGTCGTCTTGCCGGACGACTCCGGACCGTAGATCTCCACGACGCGGCCCCGTGGGAACCCGCCGATCCCGAGTGCCACGTCGAGGGACAGGGCACCGGACGGGATGACCTGGACCGGCGGCCGGGTGTCGTCCCCGAGCCGCATGACCGACCCCTTGCCGTAGGTCTTGTCGATCTGCGCGAGCGCCAACTCCAGCGCCTGTTCGCGGTTCTGGGCCACGCCCGTCCTGGTACCTGACTTGGCGGTGGTCTTGGGGGCCATGATGCTCTCCGTTCGTGCTCGACCTCCGGTGTCGTGCCGGACGGTCTGTGTGGTCTGCTCGCTCGCGGACGCTACGGGTCGGGTACGACAGATACGTCTTGCACGAGCCCGGCAACCCTTCACTGTGGAGGGATGTCGCCCTGTGGACGGGCCATCCCGTCATCACATGACCCGAGTGTAGACGAACGCGTGTTCGAGATCGAACGACACGCCGCCACGGGGTCAGCGTAATGAGTCGGGAACCTCGAACTCCGAACACAGCGCCAACCAGACCTGCTTGACGGAGGCACCGGCGTCGATGGCCTCGTCGGCGGTGCGCCCGTCGAACGCGGCCAGATGATGGGACCTCACGAGATGATCGGCCCGCAGGTCCCCGAAGGCCTCGACGGTCCGGGCCCTGAACTCGGTCAGTGTCACGTGTGCCCCTTCACCACGGACGAGGACGGGCCGCCGGATAGTTCACCGGCGGCCCGTCCTCGGACGACTCACTGCTGTTCGGTCTGCGCCTGCTGCTGAGGCGGGGTGGCGGACTGCGGCTGCCCCTGGGGGAGCTGGGACGCAGAGCCGGTCCCCTGTCCGAGCTGACCACCCTCGGCCTTCATCGACGCCCGGATCTGCTCGAGACGGCTGTGCCCGGCCATCTGGGTCGAGGCCTGCTCGACCTCGAGCATCCGGCCCTGAACCGAGTTCTGGGCGAGCTCCGCCGACCCGAGGGCGTTGGCGTACCGCCGCTCGATCTTGTCGCGGACCTGGTCGAGGTTCGGGGTGTTCCCGCCCGACGAGACCTCGGACATGGACTGCAGCGACGCGCTGACCTGCTCCTGCATCTTGGCCTGCTCCAGCTGGCTGAGCAGCTTGGTCCGTTCGGCCACCTTCTGCTGGAGCACCATCGCGTTCTGCTCCACGGCCTTCTTGGCCTGGGCCGCGGCCTGGAGCGACTGGTCGTGGAGTCCCTTGAGGTCCTCGACGTTCTGCTCGGCGGTGACCAGCTGAGCGGCGAAGGCCTCCGCGGCGTTCTCGTACTCGGTCGCCTTCTGGGTGTCGCCGTTCTGATGGGCCTGCTCGGACATCTGCAGTGCCTGCCGCGTGGAGCCCTGCAGCTTCTCGATGTCGGCGAGCTGGCGGTTGAGCTTCATCTCCAGCTGCCGCTGGTTGCCGATCACGGCGGCCGCCTGCTGGGACAGCTGCTGGTGCTGCCGCTGCGCGTCCGAGATGGCCTGCTGGATCTGGACCTTGGGGTCAGCATTCTCGTCGATCTTCGAATCGAACAACGCCATGAGGTAGCGCCATGCCTTGGTGAACGGATTGGCCATCGCTGCGTAGTGTCCTTCTGCCGATTCGGACGACTGGTCGGTACCACGGTACCGAACAAGGTCGGGGGGCGACCACCGGGCGTTGCCGGGGTGGGGCTCAGGCCGCGAGGACGGGCTCCGCGACGGTGCCCGGGAGCGAGACGGTACCCGGGGGCGAGACCTCGAGGGCCGCGCGGATGAGGATCTCGCCGAGCGAGACGTCGAGCGCACCCGAGATGGACGCGAGCAACTCGCTCGAGGCCTCCTTGCGACCACGTTCGATCTCGGAGAGGTACCCGGGACTCACCCGGGCGGCGTCGGCGACGTCCCGCAGGGTCCGCCCCGAATCGCCCCGCAGGCCGCGGAGCACCGTCCCGAGGGTCTCCCGCAGCAGCGGGGGCCCGCTCCGGTGGTCCGGTCGGGGCAGCGTGGTCATCTGGATGTTCGGCATCACGGGGTACAACGCCTCACGTCGCCGATTCGTTCCCGACCTCGTCGGCGATCCCCACCAGCAGATCGAGGGCGGCGGCACAGGCCGCCCGACGGATCTCGGCTCGACCGCCGTCCAGGGAGAGCTCGGTCGACCGCGCCGCGACTCCCGGCACGCAGATCCCCACGTGAACGGTCCCCACGGCCCTCCCCTCCTGGCGGTCGG
>NZ_JAALEC010000125.1:0-6288 GCF_014145205.1 Dietzia sp. DQ11-44 | reverse complement strand
TGCTCGCAGGTCGCGGCACGCGGTCAGGCGCCACCACGTGGATCCACGCGGTGGCGCCTGACGTCTCTCGTGGGTTCCGGCGGTGCCGCCTCCGTGCGGCGATCCGGTGCGCCCGGCTACGCGGCGAGCCGGCTCCCCTGGTGCCGGATCGCGGCCTCGGTGGAGACCAGGACGGTGCCGTCGACGACCCTGGCCGGGAACACGGACAGTCCGTACGACTCGTCGTCGACCCCGCGCCCGTCCTCCAAGGCGTAGGCCTGCTTGCCGATGGGGGAGATGGCCACGGGGACCCCCCCGCGGTCGCCGACGAGACCACGGCTCATCACGGCGGCCCGGGCGATCGGGTCGATGTTGCACAGGGCGTGGACACTGCCGTCGTCCAGGAGGTAGACGGCGATCTGTCGGCCGTCGGGCAGCAGGGCGGCGACGCCCCGCCCCGGGATGAGCCGCTCGAGGGGGCAGACCTCGATCTCGGTGGGGGACAGGAGTGCGGTCATGACGGTGTCCTTTCGGGGGTTCGGGTTGGGTCAGACTCGTGCGGGCATCGCGGGGGAGCCGAGGAGGACCGGGACCTTGCGGCCGTCCTTCTCCTCGAACTCGACGGTGGGGTCCGGGGACTCGGGCGCGTTGACGAAGGACACGAACCGGGCGAGCTTGTCGGGGTCGTCCAGAACCGCGGACCACTCGTCCACGTAGCCCGCGACGTGGGCCTCCATCCGACCCTCCAGCTCGGCGGCCAGGTCGAGGGAGTCGTCGCACACCACCTCGCGCAGGTGGTCGATGCCGCCGTCCAGCGATTCGAGCCAGGGCGCCATCCGCTGGAGCCGCTCGGCCGTCCGGACGTAGAACATCACCGTGCGGTCGATGTAGCGGATCAGCTCCTCGTCGGTCAGGTCACCGACGAGCAGTTGCGCGTGCCTGGGCGTCGCGCCCCCGTTGCCGCCGACGTACAGGTTCCAGCCGGTCTCGGTGGCGATCACGCCGACGTCCTTGCCGCGGGCCTCCGCGCATTCGCGCGCACACCCCGAGACCGCCATCTTGATCTTGTGGGGCGCGCGCAGTCCGCGGTAGCGGTTCTCCATCAGCACCGCCATCCCGACCGAGTCCTGCTGTCCGTAGCGGCACCACGAGGTGCCCACACAGCTCTTGACCGTGCGCAGCGACTTGCCGTAGGCGTGCCCCGACTCCATGCCGGCGTCCACGAGCCGCTTCCAGATCACCGGCAGTTCCTCGACGCGCGCACCGAACATGTCGATGCGCTGACCGCCGGTCACCTTGACGTACAGGTCGTGATCACGCGCGATCTCACCGATCACGATGAGTTGCTCCGCGGACACCTCGCCGCCCGGCATCCGGGGCACCACCGAATAGGTGCCGTTCTTCTGGATGTTGGCGAGGAAGTGGTCGTTGGTGTCCTGCAGTGCGGCCTGTTCCCCGTCGAGGACGTGGTCGGAACTGGTGGAGGCCAGGATGGACGCGACGGTGGGCTTGCAGATGTCGCAGCCGGACCCGTGGCCGAAGCGCTCGATCAGACCGGAGAAGGTCCGGATCCCGGTGACCGTGACGATCTCGAAGAGCTCCGACCGGGACTGCTCGAAGTGCTCACACAGCGCCGTCGACTGCTCGACCCCCTCCGCTTCGAGGACCTGCTTGAGCAGGGGGATACACGAGCCGCACGAGGTGCCGGCCCGGGTGCACGACTTGAGGTCGGCCACGTCGCAGGCGCCGCCGCAGATGGCCTCGCGGACGTCGCCCTTGGTGACGGCGTTGCACGAGCAGATCTGCGCCTCGTCGGGGAGCGCCTCCACCCCGACCCCGGGATCGTTACCGGTGGAGCGGGAGATGAGCGAGATCGGGTCGGGGGACGGCAGCGTGCGGCCGACGAGTGGCTTGAGCAGCGAGTACGGCCCGGAATCGCCGACGAACACCCCACCCAGGAGGGTCTGGGCGTCGTCGCTCATGACCAGCTTGGAGTAGGTCCCCGCGACGGGATCGTTGACCACCACCTCGAGGCAACCGGGCGTGACGCCGTGCGCGTCGCCGAAACTCGCCATGTCCACCCCGAGGAGCTTGAGTTTGGTGGACAGGTCGGCCCCGGTGAACTCCCCCTCGCCGCTGAGGATCGTGGCCGCGGCCACCTCGGCGGAGGTGTACCCGGGACCGACGAGCCCGTAGCAGGTGCCGTCGATGGCAGCGCACTCGCCGATCGCGTAGATGTTCGGGTCCGAGGTCCGGCACGCGAGGTCGGTGAGGATGCCGCCCCGCTCGGCGGTGTCCAGACCGGAGAGCCGCGCGAGTTCGTCCCTCGGGCGGACGCCCGCCGAGAACACCACGAAGGCGGCGTCGACGACCGTGGTGACCCCCTCGTCGTCGGTGAGTCGGACGGTCAGCCCGTCGGGCGTCTCGGCGATCTCCGTGCCGGTCACCGAGAGGTGGATCTCGATCCCCAGTTCACGGATCAGAGACGCCAGGACATGGCCGCCACCGGCGTCCACCTGCAGTGGCATGAGCCGGTCGTTGCGTTCGACCACGTGCGGCGTGAGCCCGAGCAGGCTCACCGCGTTGGCCGCCTCGAGGCCGAGCAACCCACCGCCGATCACGACGCCGTGGGAGCCCGACCCGGCGCGTTCGGCGGCCGCGCGGATCCCGTCGAGATCGTCGAGGGTGCGGTAGACGTGACATCCCGGGAGGTCATGGCCGGGCACCGGTGGGACGAACGCCCGCGAGCCGGTCGCCAGGACCAGCGTGTCGTAGGCGATCCGCTCGCCCGACGAGAGTTCGACCTCCCCGGCCTCGCGGTCGATCGCGGTGACCAGGTGACCCGATCGCACGGTCACCCGCGGATCGGCGCCGTGCCGGGCGTCCTCGAGGTGGAGCGACTCGCGGTCCCACGCCCCGACGTAGGAGGAGAGGCCGACGCGGTCGTACGCCGGGTCCGTCTCCTCGCCGATCACCGTGACGGTGAGATCGGCGGTGGCCCACCGGGACGCGAGGGTGGAGACGAACCGGTGGGCGACCATTCCGTGTCCGACGACGACGATGTGCTCGGTCATGTGGAGACCTCCTTCTAGCCTGTGCCGACCAGGCTAGAAAGCGCGTGTTTCCGCGCAGTGGCGGCGGATCACGGTGCCGTGACGACTTGCTCACAGGTGGAGGAGCGTCGGGTGAGGCCCACGGTGTCGAGCGGTGGGAGGGCTCTCAGTCGAGTGGCACGAGGTTGGCCGGAGACGCCGACACCTCTCCGACCCGGTCGAGGTTCTGGCGCAGGGTCTCCCACTCGCCGGCCGGGATCTCCTTGGTCAGCCTCCGCAGCACGGCGGCGTCCGGGGTGGCCCAGGCGACGGGCATGGGGGAGATGAACTGGTAGAGGTTGTCACCTCCGCGGGCGCTGCGGTTGCCCACCACGGCGACGCAGGGGACCCGCGTGCCCACGCGGACGTCGTGGCCCGGGATCTTCTCACAACTGCGGACGGCCAGAGCGGGGAGCGAGCCCGCGGACCGGTCGACGGCGCGGTCGACCAGGGCCAGCAGGGTGAGCCCACGCGGTCGCACCTCGGCGACGATCGCCGGGACGAGTTCCGAGGTGGCGTAGGTGTGCGCCATGGATCCCATCTTCCGGGGGATGTACCCGATCATGGCCAGGCACCCGATCGCGAAGACGCCGGCCAGCGCGGCGATGATCCAGCCCCACGGTTCGAGGCCCGAGTAGAGCAGCATCCCGGTCCCGGCGGCGAGGACGACGACCCCGAGGATCCCGGCGGACCACTGCAAACGACGCACCTCGGCCAGGCTCTCGTTGTTCTTCCGGACCCAGGCGTCGTCCACGGGGAAGTCGGCGAGGCGGTACTGCTCGTGAGGGGCGCGGGAGGTGCGATCGGAGGCCATGGACCCAGTATCCCAGGCGCCACGGCGAGGGTGGGACGCCCAGGGCGGGCCGTGTGCTCAGCCGATCCCGGGCAGCTCCGGGCCGAGCAGGTCGTCGGCGTCGGTGATCCGGTAGGCGTAGCCCTGCTCGGCGAGGAACCGCTGGCGGTGGGCGGCGTACTCCGCGTCGAGGGTGTCCCGGGAGACCACGGAGTAGAAGTGCGCCTGTCCGCCGTCCTTCTTGGGGCGCAGGAGTCGCCCGAGCCGCTGGGCCTCCTCCTGTCGGGAGCCGAAGGTCCCGGAGACCTGCACGGCGACGCTCGCCTCCGGTAGGTCGATCGAGAAGTTGGCCACCTTGGACACCACCAGGGTGGAGATCTCCCCGGCGCGGAAGGCGTTGAAGAGCTTCTCCCGCTCCTTGTTGGAGGTGGAACCCTGGATCACCGGGGCGTCCAGCTCGACCCCCAGTTCCTCCAGCTGGTCCAGATAGGCGCCGATCACCAGCGTCGGGGCACCGGAGTGCCTGGCCAGGATCTGCTTCACCACCGCGATCTTGGTGCGGGCGGTCGAGCACAACTTGTACTTGTCCTCGGCCTCGGCGGTGGCGTACATCATCCGCTCGTTCTCGGTCAGCGTCACGCGGACCTCCACGCAGTCGGCCGGGGCGATCCACCCCTGCGCCTCGATGTCCTTCCAGGGGGCGTCGTAGCGCTTGGGGCCGATGAGGGAGAACACGTCACCCTCCCGGCCGTCCTCACGGACCAGCGTGGCGGTGAGCCCGAGACGGCGACGCGACTGCAGGTCCGCGGTCATCCGGAAGACCGGTGCCGGGAGCAGGTGCACCTCGTCGTAGATCATCAGTCCCCAGTCCCGGGAGTCGAAGAGCTCCAGCGCCCGGTGCACGCCCTTGGTCTTGCGGGTGACGACCTGATACGTGGCGATGGTGACCGGGCGGATCTCCTTGCGTTCGCCCGAGTACTCGCCGATCTCGTCCTCCGTGAGCGTGGTCCGGGCGAGCAGTTCGCGCTTCCACTGCCGACCGGCGACGGTGTTGGTCACGAGGATGAGCGTGGTGGCCTTGGCGCGGGCCATCGCCGCCGCGCCGACCATGGTCTTGCCGGCCCCGCAGGGCAGGACGACGACGCCGGAGCCGCCCGCCCAGAAGGAGTCCGCGGCCATCTGTTGGTAGTCGCGGAGCTCCCAGGGCTCGGACTCGGTGGACAGGGAGATCTCGTGGGCCTCGCCGTCGACGTACCCGGCCAGGTCCTCGGCCGGCCACCCCACCTTCAGCAACTCCTGCTTGAGCCGACCGCGCTCGGACGCGTGGACGATCACGGTGTCGGCGTCGATCTCCGCCCCGAGCATCGGGGCGATCTTCTTGTGTCGCCTGACCTCGGCGAGCACTGCGGCGTCGAGAGAGATGAGGGTGAGACCGTGGACCGGGCTCTTGACCAGTTGAAGCCGGCCGTAGCGGGCCATGGTGTCCGCGATGTCGACCAGGAGCGGCTGTGGGACGGGGAAGCGCGAGTAGGTGACGAGCACGTCGACGACCTGCTCGGCGTCGTGACCGGCGGCCCGCGCGTTCCACAGGGCGAGCGGCGTGATCCGGTAGGTGTGGACGTGTTCGGGGGCGCGCTCGAGTTCGGCGAACGGGGCCAGGGCCTGCCGGGCGTCGCCTGCCTGGTCGTGGTCGATCTCCAGCAGCACGGTCTTGTCCGACTGGACGATCAGCGGTCCACCACTCACTTCGGTTCTCCTCGGTTCTCGCGGGCCCGCGTGGGTCCGACCCTCCAGTGTCCCGGAAATCGCGACGGAGGGTCGGGCCGGCGGGTGGGGTCAGCGGGTGGGGTCCACATCGGCCACCGAGATCACGCGGTGCAACGGCAGGGTCACGGCCTCGGCGGAATCGGGTTCCACCCCTTCGATCCGGCCCCCCGCGACGGAGACGGGGATGACGAGTCGCGACGTCGAGCGGCCCTGCGCGTCGACCACGGAGACCGTGACCGCGGTGCCCGACCCCGCGGCCTCGTGCAGGCGGGCGATGGCGGCCTCACCCGTGTACCCGTCACCCGAGGAACCGCGCGCCGACCGCACGCGGTCGGCCGAGCGCATCGCCGTGATCGCCGCACGGAGCTCGCCGGTGGTGGCGGTACGCGTCGGGACCCGGGGGGTGCGGCCGGGGGAGGTGGCCCGGACCCGGGCCACCGGGCGGGTGAGTGCGACGACGGCGCCGGAGGTGTCCTCGACGACGGGCGCGTACCCGTGCTCCCGGAGGGCCTCGACGAGATCCAACGGACGGGCCTGGGAGATGAGGACGGTCGGGGCGACGGAACGCAGGGCGCAACTCTCCGCCACCGGGGAGCCCAGGACCTGGGCCACAAGCGACGGGTCGTCACAGCGGAGGAACGACAGCGCGGCCCCCGC
>NZ_JAALEC010000124.1:0-3203 GCF_014145205.1 Dietzia sp. DQ11-44 | reverse complement strand
CGGGCACGTCCTCGTCGTCGGCCGACCGGGCGGGCCGTCGTTCCGGCGGTCCGAGATCGCCCGGCTGGGGTATCTCACCGGGATCCTGCGGTCTCTCAACGCCGGCTGACCCGACGCGCCCCGGCTGACCCGGCTCACGTCGGTCCTCCGACATACGCGGCCCCTGTGCCCGCGTCCCGAAGGGTTGCGCGGACGGTTGGGTCCCGACACGCAGCGCACCCGGGCAGGCGATCAGTCGGCGGCGCCCCCGGGATCGGCGGGCTCGGGGTCGGCCCCGTCTTCGTCCTCCCGCGCCGGGCCGTTCTCCAACAGCTCCACGAAGCCGGCCTCGTCGAGGATGGTCAGCCCCAGCTCCTCAGCCTTGGCCGCCTTCGACCCCGGGTTGTCCCCCACAACCACGTAGTCGGTCTCTTTGGACACCGATCCCGAGGCCTTGCCACCGCGAGCGATGATCGCCTCCTTGATCCCGTCGCGGGTGAACCCCTCCAGGGATCCGGTCGCCACGATGGTCAGGCCCTCGAGGGTGCGCGGGATCGACGCGTCCCGTTCATCGGCCATCGAGACGCCCGAGGCCGCCCACCGGTCGACGATCTCGCGATGCCAGTCCACATCGAACCACTCCACCACCGAGGCCGCGATGGTCGCGCCGACGCCGTCCGTCTCCGCCAGCTCCACCTCCGAGGCGGCGCGGATGTCCTCCATGGTGCCGAACCGGGTGGCCAACGCGCGTGCGGCGGTCGGCCCGACGTGGCGGATCGACAACGCGACGAGCACCCGCCACAGTGGCCGGTCCCTCGCCGTCTCGAGATTCGCCAGCAGCTTGCGGCCGTTCTCGGTGAGCACGGTTCGCTCCGGCTCGGCGCCCTCCTCGACCTGCTTGCGTGTCGCCTTGTCCAGTCGGGTGTAGAGGGAGGTGCGGAGGAGGTCCGCCTCGGTGAGGTCGAACAGACCGGCCTCGTTGTCCAGCACCCCGCTGGCGAGGAGATCGGAGGATCCCTCGTAGCCGAGCGCCTCGATGTCGAGCGCGTTGCGCGATGAGAGGTAGAACAGGCGTTCGCGGAGCTGTGCGGGACAGGACCGCTGGTTCGGACAACGCCAGTCCGCGTCCCCCTCCTTCGCCGGCGCCAGGACGGTCTCACACTCGGGGCAGCGCTCGGGGAAGACGAACTCGCGCTCGGTCCCGTCCCGGCGCTCCACCACCGGGCCGAGGACCTCCGGGATGACGTCCCCGGCCTTGCGGATCACCACGGTGTCACCGATCAGAACACCCTTGCGCTTGACCTCGGTCTGGTTGTGCAGGGTCGCGAGCGAGACCGTGGAGCCGGCGACGAGCACCGGCTCCATGTGGGCGAACGGTGTGACCCGCCCGGTACGACCCACGGAGACACGGATGTCGAGCAACTCGGTCATGACCTCCTCGGGCGGGTACTTGTAGGCGATCGCCCACCGCGGTGCCCGCGACGTCTGACCGAGTCGACGCTGGACGGCCCGGTCGTCGATCTTCACCACGAGGCCGTCGATCTCGTGCTCGGGGTCGTCCCGGTGTTCGCCCCAGTACCGCATCCGCTCGAGTACCTCGTCGACCCCGGTCGCCGGGGCGGTGTGGGGAGAGACGGGCAGGCCCCAGTCCGCAAGCGCGAGATAGACGTCGTGGAGGCTGTCGAAGGTCGCTCCCTCGACCGCGCCGAGGCCGTGACAGTACATCCCGAGGCGGCGCTGGGCGGTGATCGCCGGGTTCTTCTGCCGCAGTGACCCGGCCGCGCTGTTGCGGGGATTGGCGAACGGTGGCTTGCCGTCGGCGACGAGCCGCGCGTTGAGGTCGGCGAAGTCCTCGAGCCGGAAGAACACCTCTCCCCTGACCTCGAGCAACGCGGGGACGGGGCGGTCCTTCGTCGGGGTGAGCGTGACCGGGATGTCGTCGATCGTCCGGGCGTTGAGCGTGACGTCCTCGCCCGTTCGACCGTCCCCGCGGGTGGCCGCGCTGACCAACCTCCCCTCGCGGTAGACCAGATCCAGTGCGACGCCGTCGATCTTGACCTCGCACAGGAACCGCAGGTCCTCCGCGGGGATGTGAGCCTGTTCGACCGCCGAGGCCACCCACGCGCGCAGCTCCTCCTCGGAGAACACGTTATCCAGGCTCGTCATCCGCTGAAGGTGTTCGACCGGCGCGAAATCGGTGGAGAAGCCACCGCCGACGAGCTGTGTCGGGGAGTCCGCCGTCCGCAGTCCGGGGTGGAGTTCCTCCAGCGCCTCCAGGTCGTGGAACAGCCTGTCGAACTCGGCGTCGGAGACGATGGGGGCGTCCTTGACGTAGTAGCGGAACTGGTGATCCCGCACCGTCTCCGCGAGGTCGGTCCACTCCTGTCGTACCTCCGGGGGGATGTCCCCGGTGCCGACGGGCTCGTTGCTTCGACTCGCTTGGCTCACGAGGTCAGGGTAATGCGACATGGGCCCGGCGTGTCGGGGCGCTGGCCTACGGTGACCGCATGAACCCAGAGATCATCACCTCCGTCTCACTCGACCGGAACCGACTGCTGGCCTTCGACCTCGAGACCACCGGGCCCGATCCCCGTACCGCGCATGTCGTCACCTCGGCCCTCGTCGCGATCGACGGGCCCCGCAAGGTGGAACTCAGCTGGATGGCCGATCCGGGCATCGACATCCCGGAGGGCGCCACGGCCGTGCACGGGATCACCACCGCCCAGGCCAGGCAGCACGGGAGGCCGCATGCGGAGGTGGTGGCCGAGACCATCGCCGGGGTCCGCGCGGGTTGGCGGGAGGGGCGGACCCTGGTGGTGTTCAACGCCGCGTACGACCTCACCATCCTCAGGAGATGGGACCCCTCGTTCGAGGTGCTCGGCCCGGTCCTCGACCCCTACGTCGTCGACCGGGCGATCGACCCCTACCGCAGGGGCAAGCGGACCCTCGAGGCCCTGTGCGCCCACCACGGCGTGCGGTTGGACGATGCGCACGAGGCCGCGGCCGATGCGCTCGCGGCGGCCCGCCTGGCGTGGAAGCTGCTCGGCTCGCTGCCCGACCTGGCCAGCGCGGACTGGCGCGCGGTCAACGCGCAGCAGGCGCAGTGGCACGAGACGCGCCAACGCGACTTCGCGGCCTACCTGGAGCAGTCGGGCAAGGACGCCTCGGATGTCAACACGCGGTGGCCGATCGCCGTCACCTAGGAGACTGCTGAACAAGCTGTG
>NZ_JAALEC010000123.1:0-21064 GCF_014145205.1 Dietzia sp. DQ11-44 | reverse complement strand
GCCATCCCGGCCAGAGCGGTCACGGCCACCGCGGCGACCTGCTCGGCGGTCGCGGCGTGTTCCGGGCGGCGGGGCCCGCCGACCCCGTGTCTGCGGTCGACCTCCTCGAGCGCGCGGAGCATCTCGTCCGGGTCACCGCCCTTGTCCGGGTGGTGGCGCAGGACGGCTTGGCGACGATCCCGCTTGTAGGCGGCGGGGTCGCGTGGTTCGCGTCGGCTGTTCACGTGGGGCTCTCCTGGGTGACGAGGCGCATGGGCGCTTATGGCTCGACGCTACCGAAGTCGCGGCACGCGGGCGCGGCATCCCCGACCCGTCGGCCCCGGCGATTTTGATCCCGTGGGGTGCGTGCGGCATACTGGTCGAGTTGCCCGGACAAGGCGGCGAACTCGTGTGGCCCCCGGGCCCCGCGATCGCCGGGTTGGTCGGGCGAGCACGACCGGGGCGGGTGAGCGATCACCCGCCGGAAAAGTGGGAGGGCGACACGCCCGACCGCGTGGACGCGTCGTGACACATCAACAGCGGCAGCGGATCGGTTCCGCCGTCACCCTCGCCCCGCGGGAGTGCGGCACTCCGTCCTCTGGAGGGCTCGTGGTCGTGTCACGTTCGTGAGCGCGCGACGGCGGTCCTCCACGACGAAGCACCGATGCATGTGACCGGGTGGTAGACGGTCAGACGGTGTCACGTATGACAAGCGAACACAGAAGTGTCCCCCGCGCAGCGAGGGCGCTCACGACAGCCGCCTTCAGGGGCGGGGGGAGAATGAGGACGAAGTGGCGGGACAAAAGATCCGCATCAGGCTGAAGGCCTATGACCACGAGGCCATCGACGCCTCGGCGCGCAAGATCGTCGAGACGGTCACCCGTACGGGAGCTCGTGTCGTCGGCCCGGTGCCGTTGCCGACCGAGAAGAACGTGTACTGCGTCATCCGCTCGCCGCACAAGTACAAGGACTCGCGCGAGCACTTCGAGATGCGCACCCACAAGCGGTTGATCGACATCCTCGACCCCACGCCCAAGACCGTGGACGCGCTCATGCGCATCGACCTGCCTGCCAGCGTCGACGTCAACATCCAGTGACCTCCGACCGAGCAGCGGTCAGCAAGCAACGTGCAGCGGAGACAGTGAACAGATGAGTACTACCGAGATCAAGGGAATCCTGGGCGCGAAGCTCGGCATGACCCAGGTCTTCGACGAGAACAACCGGGTCGTCCCGGTTACCGTCATCAAGGCCGGGCCGTGTGTAGTCACCGGGATCCGTACAGAGCAGACCGACGGCTACAACGCCGTCCAGATCGCGTTCGGCGCGATCGACCCCCGTAAGGTCACCAAGCCCGTCACGGGCCAGTTCTCCAAGGCGGGTGTGACCCCGCGTCGCCACCTGGCGGAGATCCGGCTGGACAACGCGGAGCAGGCCGCAGCCTTCGAGCTGGGCCAGGAGCTCGGCGCGGATGTGTTCTCCGACGGCGCTTTCGTCGACGTCACCGGAACCTCCAAGGGCAAGGGCTTCGCCGGCACCATGAAGCGTCACGGCTTCCACGGACAGGGCGCCTCACACGGCACCCAGGCCGTGCACCGCCGGCCCGGTTCCATCGGTGGCGCATCCACCCCGGGCCGCGTGTTCCGGGGCAAGAAGATGGCCGGCCGCATGGGCAACGAGCGCGTGACCACCATGAACCTCAAGGTCCACAAGGTCGATGCCGAAGCCGGCGTCCTCCTGATCAAGGGCGCCATCCCGGGCCGCAACGGCGGCCTCGTGATGGTCCGATCCGCAGTGAAGGGCGGTGCGCGCGCATGACCACGACGGAGAACACCGTGAATCTCAAGCTTGACGTCCGTACCCCGGCCGGTTCGGCCGACGGGTCGGTCGAGCTGCCCGCCGCGATCTTCGGCGTCGAGCCCAACCTGGCGCTGATGCACCAGGTCGTCGTGGCTCAGCTCGCCGCGGCGCGGCAGGGCACGCACTCGACCAAGACCCGCGGCGAGGTCCGTGGCGGTGGCCGCAAGCCGTTCCGCCAGAAGGGCACCGGCCGCGCCCGCCAGGGCTCGACCCGCGCCCCCGCCTACACCGGCGGTGGCACGGTCCACGGTCCGAAGCCGCGCGACTACTCGCAGCGCACCCCCAAGAAGATGAAGGCCGCCGCCCTCCGCGGTGCCCTGTCCGACCGGGCCGCCAGCGATCGTATCCACGTGGTCACCGAGCTCGTCGAGGGTCAGACCCCGTCGACGGCGGGCGTGCGGGACTTCCTCGGAAGCCTGTCCGGTCGCAAGAAGTTCCTGCTCGTCGTCGGCCGCGAGGACGTCGCCGCGTGGCGCTCGGTGGGCAACCTGGACCACGTCCATCCCATCGCTCCGGATCAGCTCAACACCTACGACGTGCTGCGTGCAGACGACGTCGTGTTCACGGTGGAGGCACTGGACGCGTTCGTCTCGCAGGCCAGCAAGCGTGCCGCAGGCACGGATAACACCGCCGCGAAGGAGGCCGACAAGTGAGCACCGTCGCCGATCCCCGGGACGTGATCCTCGCCCCCGTCGTCTCCGAGAAGGCCTATGGCCTGCTCGAGCAGGGCGTGTACACGTTCCTGGTCGCACCGGACGCCAACAAGACGCAGATCAAGATCGCCCTCCAGGAGATCTTCGGCGTCACGGTGGAGTCCGTCAACACCGCCAACCGTCAGGGCAAGCGTAAGCGCACCCGCACCGGGTTCGGACAGCGCAAGAGCACCAAGCGCGCCATCGTGACCCTTGCGGCCGACAGCAAGCCCATCGAGATCCCGGGTCTGACCGCCTGACGGCGGGAAGAGTTAAGGACGAGAGAACCTCATGGCTATCCGCAAGTACAAGCCCACGACGCCCGGCCGTCGCGGCTCGAGCGTCTCGGACTTCGCCGAGATCACCCGCTCGACGCCCGAGAAGTCGCTGCTTCGCCCACTACACAAGACCGGTGGCCGTAACGGTCACGGTCGGATCACCACCCGTCACAAGGGCGGTGGCCACAAGCGCCAGTACCGTGTCATCGACTTCCGTCGTAATGACAAGGACGGCGTCGACGCCACCGTCGCCCACATCGAGTACGACCCCAACCGCACCGCCAACATCGCCCTCCTGCACTACGCGGACGGCGAGAAGCGGTACATCCTGGCCCCGCGGAACCTCAAGCAGGGCATGAAGGTCGAGTCGGGTGTCGGTTCCGATATCAAGGTCGGCAACAACCTGCCGCTCCGCAACATCCCCGCAGGTACCGTCGTGCACGCCGTGGAGCTCCGTCCCGGGGGCGGTGCCAAGATGGCACGCGCCGCCGGTGCCGGGATCCAGCTGCTCGGCAAGGAGGGCGCGTACGCCTCACTCCGCATGCCGTCCGGCGAGATCCGCCGGGTCGACGTCCGCTGTCGCGCGACGATCGGCGAGGTCGGCAACGCCGAGCAGGGGAACATCAACTGGGGTAAGGCCGGCCGCATGCGCTGGAAGGGCGTCCGCCCGACCGTCCGCGGTGTGGTCATGAACCCCGTCGACCACCCGCACGGTGGTGGCGAGGGTAAGACGTCCGGTGGACGTCACCCCGTCAGCCCGTGGGGCCAGCCCGAGGGCCGGACCCGCAAGCCCAACAAGGCGAGCGACAAGATGATTGTCCGTCGCCGTCGCACCGGTAAGAAGCGTTAAGGAGGGAAACTAGGATGCCTCGTAGTCTCAAGAAGGGTCCGTTCGTCGACGAGCACCTCCTCGCGAAGGTGGACGCGCAGAACGACAAGGGTACTCATCAGGTCATCAAGACCTGGTCGCGTCGCTCGACGATCCTGCCCGATTTCATCGGCCACACGTTCGCCGTCCATGATGGCCGCAAGCATGTGCCCGTGTTCGTGTCCGACTCCATGGTGGGTCACAAGCTCGGCGAGTTCGCGCCGACGCGCACGTTCAAGGGGCACATCAAGGACGATCGGAAGAGTAAGCGCCGATGAGCACTGATACCAGCAAGACCGCCGAAGGCACGGTGCAGGACGAGCAGCAGCTCTCCGCCCGGGCCACCGCCAAGTTCGTCCGCGTCACGCCCATGAAGGCGCGTCGTGTGATCGACCTGATCCGGGGCAAGGACGCCTCCGACGCGTTGGACATCCTGCGGTTCGCCCCGCAGGCCGCCAGCGAGCCGGTGGGCAAGGTCCTCGCGTCCGCCATCGCGAACGCCGAGAACAACCTCGACCTGGATCCCCGGACCCTGGTCGTGTCGGCTGCGTTCGCCGACGAGGGCCCGACCCTGAAGCGGTTCCGTCCGCGTGCCCAGGGTCGTGCGTTCCGAGTGCGTAAGCGCACGAGCCACATCACCGTCGAGGTGACCAGCGTGCCCGAGAAGGCCGGTTCCACCGGCCGGGGTCGTCGTAACCAGGGAGGTGCCCGCTAAATGGGACAGAAGATCCAGCCGCACGGCTTCCGTCTCGGCATCACCTCGGACTGGACGTCCAAGTGGTACGCCGACAAGCAGTACGCGGACTACGTCGCCGAGGACATCAAGATCCGTCAGCTCCTGTCCAAGGGCATGGAGCGGGCCGGCATCTCGGGCGTGGACATCTCCCGTACCCGCGACCGCGTCAACGTCGACATCCACACCGCCCGGCCGGGCATCGTGATCGGTCGTCGTGGCGCCGAGGCCGACCGTCTCCGCGGCGAGCTCGAGAAGCTCACCGCGAAGCAGGTCCACCTCAACATCCTCGAGATCAAGAACACCGAGGCCGACGCCCAGCTCGTGGCCCAGGGCATCGCGGAGCAGCTCTCCAACCGCGTGGCGTTCCGCCGCGCGATGCGTAAGGGCATCCAGTCCGCGATGCGTCAGCCGCAGGTCAAGGGCATCAAGGTGGTCTGCTCGGGTCGTCTCGGCGGTGCCGAGATGTCGCGATCGGAGCGCTACCACGAGGGTCGCGTCCCGCTTCACACCCTGCGTGCCGAGATCGACTACGGCACCTACGAGGCCAAGACGACCTTCGGTCGCATCGGCGTCAAGGTGTGGATCTACAAGGGTGACGTGGTCGGCGGTCGTCGCGAGTCCGATCAGTACGCCCAGTCCAGCAACCGCGGCGGTGCCGACCGAGGACCGCGCCGCGAGCGTGGCGCAGGCCGGCCGCGTCGTTCCGGCGCCCAGGGCACCACGGCCACCAGCACCGAGACCGGCCGCGCCGGTTCCGGTCCGGCTGCCGAGGCCCCCGCCCAGGCTCCGCAGAATCAGACCAGGGAGGCGTGACAGTGCTTATCCCCAAGCGCGTCAAGCACCGCAAGCAGCACCACCCCGGCCGTAGCGGCGGGGCCAAGGGCGGCACCAAGGTGACGTTCGGTGAGTACGGCATCCAGGCTCTCGAGCCGGCGTACGTCACCAACCGTCAGATCGAGTCCGCGCGTATCGCGATCAACCGCCACATCAAGCGTGGCGGCAAGGTGTGGATCAACATCTACCCCGATCGCCCCTTGACCAAGAAGCCCGCCGAGGTCCGCATGGGTTCCGGTAAGGGATCCGTCGAGTGGTGGGTCGCGAACGTCAAGCCGGGTCGCATCCTCTTCGAGATGTCGTACCCGAACGAGGAGACCGCACGCGAGGCGCTGCGCCGCGCGCAGCACAAGCTCCCGTGCAAGACCCGTATCGTGACCCGGGAGGAGCAGTTCTGATGGCTAGTGGAACCACCGCCCCCGAGTTGCGTGAACTCGACGCCGATGCGCTCACCGCGCGTCTTCGTGAGGCCAAGGAGGAGCTGTTCAACCTGCGCTTCCAGATGGCCACCGGTCAGCTGACCAACAACCGTCGCCTGCGCGTCGTCCGTCACGACATCGCACGCATCTACACCGTCATCCGCGAGCGCGAGCTCGGGTTGTCGGCGGCGCCGGGTGATGCCAAGTGAGTGACAAGGAAGCAGCCGTGACTGAGGCCAGCGAGAACACCGAGCGCAACAGCCGCAAGGTGCGGATCGGGTACGTCGTGTCCGACAAGATGGACAAGACCATCGTCGTCGAACTCGAGGACCGCGTGAAGCACCCGCTCTACGGCAAGATCATGCGCCGTACCGAGCGTGTGAAGGCACACGACGAGACCAACGACGCCGGTGTCGGCGACCGCGTGCGGATCATGGAGACCCGCCCGCTGTCCGCCACCAAGCGCTACCGCGTCGTCGAGGTCCTGGAGCGCGCGAAGTAAGGGAGTCGCTCCACTCCACTGCCGGCCCGGCCCCGAGTTCTCGGGGCCGGGCCGTCGGCGTATGAGGAAGATGTAACACTTTCCTCGTCTTGATACGACAAGTCAGTATTGTGTCATCGGCTACCGAGCCGGAGTTCACCCTGCGGCCCGGGGCGTCAGTTCCCGTGGGCCGCATCGCGCACGAGGACAGGATCGGGATATGACGAGACGGCCGGATATCGATCGGGACGGAACTGGTCGGGACGGGTTCGACGGACGCCGTACCGGCGCGCACGGGGATGGGCACGGGGGAGTGCGTCGTCGCACCTCCGCCGCCCTCCGTGCGACGAGCGTGGCCGCGGCGGCCATGGTCATCGGGGCCGGTGCAGGGGCTGCGGGTGCGCAGAGCCTTGACCCCGGATCCCTGGTGCCGAGCGTTGCACCGGGCAGTCTGCTCGGGGTTCCGTCACTGAGCGTCGCCGCCCTTACGCAGTTGGGCGCTCCCATCCCGCTGACCTCCGTTCTCGGGTCCGTGGCCGCCGCGGGCTCGGGTGATTTCGCCCGCCCCGGTAGCTCCGCGCCATCGTCCAGGCCGATCGCCACGCGCGATTCGACGATCACCGAGAACACGGTCCGGGAGGTGCGGCCCATGTTCCCGGGTTCGCTGAACCCGGACGATGCCCGGGCAGAGGTCTGGACCGTGACGTCGAAGACGATGCAGCGGACCGTCCGCGTCGAGGTGTATCGCGCACCCGCCGGGGTCGACGCCCCCAACGTCTACTTCCTGGACGGCGTCGGGAGTGAGTCGCCCTCGGGGTGGAGCGGTGGGATGGGCTGGGGTGACCCGGCCCTTCGCGAACGTGAGGTCAACGTAATCGCACCGACAGGCGCGCCGTCCTCGATGTGGTCGGACTGGCTTACCGATGATCCGGTTCTCGGGCCGAACAACTGGGAGACTTTCCTTACCGAGGAGCTTCCGGAACTGCTGGTGAACGGACTGTCGGGGATCGTCGAGCCCCCGGCGCACAACGGGGACTGGGGTGTACTCGGCGTATCGATGGGGGCGGCGTCGGCGTTGCACCTCGCCAACACCAATCCCCAGATGTTCAGCGGGGTCGGTGGGGTGTCGGGTGCCTACTCGACGACAGACGAGCTCGGCTACCAGTACTCGCGGCTGACGGTCGCCGCGCGGAACGGCGACGCCACCAACATGTGGGGCCCGCGTGGATCGGCGGCCTGGCAGGCGCACGACACCGTCGCCGACCCGTCAGGCCTGGAGGGTATGGCCGTCTATCTCAGTGCGGCCACCGGGCGGGTCGGCTCCGCGGAGCTCGGCAATTTCGGAAGCAACGAACTCGTTCTCATCGACGGGCATATCCTCGAGAAGGGCTCCTACGAGAGCACCAGGAATCTGGAATCCGCCCTTGCCTCCGTCCCCGACGTGCGACTCCGGATGAACTACATGCCGACCGGTATCCACAACTGGCCCGTTTTCGTGACCCAGATGTTGCCCGGGATGGACCACATCCTGACCGGTCTGGAGCCCGCCGTGCCCAACGGCCGGACGACGACCGGGGGAGCGGGGGAGGCACCCGGCGCGGGAGGATCGGCCGGCTCGCTCGGTTCGGCCGGCTCGTCCGGATCCGCCGGGAGCTGACGGGCGATTTGGGGCTCGGGCGCCGGGACCCCTACACTGGAACAGTTGCCCGTGGTAGCCGCGTCGCGAGACCGGTGCGGGTGACGTGGCCGCGTGTGTCGGGTCGGAATCCGGCACACATCTGAACAAGCCTGGTCAGGAGAACCATGATCCAGCAGGAGTCGCGACTCAAGATCGCCGACAACACGGGTGCCAAGGAGATTCTCTGCATCCGCGTTCTCGGCGGATCCAAGCGTCGCTACGCAGGCGTGGGCGACATCATCGTCGCCACCGTCAAGGACGCCATCCCCGGTGGCAACGTCAAGAAGGGTGAGGTCGTCAAGGCCGTCATCGTGCGCACCGCCAAGGAGCGCCGTCGCCCGGACGGCTCGTACATCAAGTTCGACGAGAACGCCGCCGTCATCATCAAGAACGACAACGACCCGCGTGGTACCCGTATCTTCGGGCCCGTCGGTCGCGAACTGCGCGACAAGAAGTTCATGCGCATCGTCTCGCTGGCTCCGGAGGTGCTCTGACATGAGGGTCCACAAGGGCGACACGGTGCTCGTCATCGCCGGCAAGGACAAGGGCGCCAAGGGCAAGGTCATCCAGGCCTTCCCCGCGCAGGAGAAGGTCCTCGTCGAGGGCGTGAACCGCATCAAGAAGCACACCGCCAACTCGGCTGCCGAGCGTGGCGCCTCCTCCGGTGGCATCGTCACGCAGGAGGCCCCGATCCACGTGTCCAACGTGATGGTCGTGGACGCGGACGGCGCCCCGTCGCGCGTCGGAATCCGCACCGACGAGAACGGTAAGCGCGTCCGGGTCTCGCGCAAGACCGGGAAGGACCTGTGACCATGACCGAAACCGCACTTCCCACCGGGTACACGCCGCGTCTCAAGGCGCGGTACAGCGCCGAGATCAAGCCGGCCCTGAACGAGACGTTCGAGTACGCGAACGTCATGCAGATCCCGGGCGTCGTCAAGGTCGTCGTCAACATGGGTGTCGGTGACGCCGCCCGTGACGCCAAGCTGATCAACGGCGCCATCACCGACCTCACGCTGATCACCGGCCAGAAGCCGCAGATCCGCCGGGCCCGCAAGTCCATCGCGCAGTTCAAGCTCCGCGAGGGGATGCCGATCGGCGCGCGTGTGACGCTGCGCGGTGACCGCATGTGGGAGTTCCTCGATCGTCTGACGACGATCGCCCTCCCGCGAATCCGCGACTTCCGTGGCCTCTCGGGCAAGCAGTTCGACGGTCACGGCAACTACACCTTCGGGCTCAACGAGCAGACCATGTTCTACGAGATCGACGTGGACAAGGTCGACCGCCCCCGCGGCATGGACATCACGGTCGTCACGACCGCGACGAACGACGAAGAGGGTCGGGCGCTGCTCAAGCACCTCGGCTTCCCCTTCAAGGAGGACTGACCTCACGGGTCAGGGCCGGACCGGCCGTCCGCGCCGGGGCACCGCATCAGCGGGTCCCCGGCGACGGGCAGACGGCCCAGCCGTCGGGTCGCGGGTGGCGAGAAGAGCGCCACGCGCGGCGGGTCCCCCGCAGATCGTCAGACGATCGGCGGGCCCCACACAACAGAACATTCGAACTCTTCGTGATAGGCCCACGACGGACACGGCCGGCCCACAGGTCGACCGCACCCGTGCTGCATGGGAACCGTGACGAGAAAGGAACATGGTAAATCCATGTCGATGACCGACCCCATCGCGGACATGTTGACGCGTGTGCGTAACGCCAACTCGGCGTACCACGACACCGTCTCCATGCCGCATTCCAAGATCAAGGGCAACATCGCGGCGATCCTCAAGCAAGAGGGTTACATCACCGACTACGCCGTCGAGGACGCCGAGGTGGGCAAGAAGCTCACCATCGACCTCAAGTACGGCCCGTCGCGCCAGCGCAGCCTGCAGGGCATCAAGCGAGTCTCCAAGCCGGGTCTCCGCGTGTACGCCAAGTCCACCGGCCTGCCCAAGGTCCTCGGCGGACTGGGTATCGCGATCATCTCGACCTCCCAGGGTCTGCTCACGGACCGTCAGGCGAACTACAAGAAGGTGGGCGGGGAAGTCCTCGCCTACGTCTGGTAAGGGGGCGAGAAATGTCACGAATCGGCAAGGCTCCGATCACCGTTCCGTCCGGCGTCGACATCAAGGTCGACGGCCAGACCATCACCGTCAAGGGTCCCAAGGGTGAGCTCACCCAGGAACTCCCCGCACCGATCACGGTGTCGGTCGAGGAGGGCACCATCACGGTGAACCGTCCCGACGACCACCGGGACAACCGGTCGCTGCACGGCCTCTCCCGCTCCCTGGTCAACAACATGGTCGTGGGCGTCACCGAGGGTTACGTGCAGAAGATGGAGATCTTCGGCGTGGGTTACCGCGTCGTCGCCAAGGGCACGGACCTCGAGTTCGCCCTCGGCTACTCGCACCCCGTGCCGATCGCGGCACCCGACGGCATCACGTTCGCCGTCGAGGGCGCCACGAAGTTCTCGATCTCCGGGATCGACAAGCAGCAGGTGGGCCAGATCGCCGCCAACATCAAGCGGCTGCGGAAGCACGACCCGTACAAGGGCAAGGGCATCCGTTACGAGGGCGAGCAGGTCCGTCGCAAGGTCGGAAAGACGGGTAAGTGACCATGAGCAGCACAAAGAAGCGTTCCCCGCTGGGTACCGACGTCTCGACAGCACGTCGTGTCGGCCGTACCCGGCGCCACTACCGCCTCCGCAAGAAGGTCGCCGGTACCCCCGAGCGCCCGCGGTTGGTCGTCAACCGGTCCTCGCGCCACATCCACGCCCAGATCATCGACGACCTGGCCGGCCGCACGCTGGCCGCCGCGTCGACGATCGAGGCCGATGTCCGCACTCTCGAGGGCGACAAGAAGGACCGCAGCGCGAAGGTCGGCCAGCTCCTGGCCGAGCGCGCCAAGGCCGCCGGCATCGATGCCGTCGTGTTCGACCGTGGTGGCAACAAGTACCACGGCCGGATCGCGTCCCTGGCCGACGCCGCCCGCGAGGGTGGGCTGGAGTTCTGATGACCAAGACCACTGCACTGACCCTTAACGGAAGGACCGTCTGATGCCGGGACGTCAGCGTCGTGACGGCGGAAGCACCGGGCCCGCCGCGGACAACAAGACCACCACCAACGACAACGCCCAGGGCGGCCGCAGCGGCGGCGGCGGGGGCCGTGGCCGTGGCGGAAACGATCGTCGCGGTGGCCGCGACGACGAGAAGTCACAGTTCATCGAGCGTGTCGTCACCATCAACCGCGTCTCCAAGGTCGTCAAGGGCGGTCGGCGATTCAGCTTCACCGCCCTCGTGATCCTGGGGGACGGCAACGGCATGGTCGGCGTCGGCTACGGCAAGGCCAAGGAGGTGCCGGCGGCGATCCAGAAGGGGTCGGAGGAGGCCCGGAAGAACTTCTTCCGCGTCCCGCTCATCGGCTCCACCATCCCGCACCCGATCCAGGGTGAGGCGGCCGCGGGCGTCGTCATGCTCCGTCCGGCCTCGCCGGGTACCGGTGTGATCGCGGGCGGCGCGGCGCGTGCCGTGCTCGAGTGCGCCGGCGTGCACGACATCCTGTGCAAGTCGCTGGGGTCGGACAACGCCATCAACGTCGTCCACGCCACGGTGACCGCGCTCAAGGGTCTCCATCGTCCCGAGGAGGTCGCGGCCCGCCGTGGTCTGCCCATCGAGGACGTCGCACCCGCGGGCATGCTCCGCGCACGTGCCGGACAGGGGGCGTAGATCATGGCCAACCTCAAGATCACCCAGGTCCGCGGCACTGTCGGGACCAAGCAGAACCAGAAGGACTCCCTGCGGACGTTGGGACTCAAGGGCATCCGGAAGACGGTCGTCCGTGAGGACAACGCTCAGACCCGGGGTCTCATCAACGTCGTGAACCACCTCGTCGTGGTCGAAGAGACGGAGTGAGCATGACCATCAAGTTGCATCACCTGCGCCCGGCACCCGGCGCCCACACCGACAAGATCCGCGTGGGTCGCGGTGAGGGCGGCAAGCGGGGCAAGACCGCCGGTCGCGGTACCAAGGGAACCAAGGCACGCAAGAACGTCCCCGCGGCGTTCGAGGGTGGCCAGATGCCGATCCACATGCGTCTTCCGAAGCTCAAGGGCTTCAAGAACCGCAACAAGGTCGTCTTCCAGGTCGTCAACGTGTCCGACATCCAGCGGTTGTTCCCCTCCGGTGGGCAGGTCGGCGTCGCCGAGCTCGTCGCCGCGGGGGCCGTCCGCAAGAACCAGCCGGTCAAGGTCCTGGGCGACGGGGACATCTCCGTGGCCGTGACCGTGGCCGTCGACAAGGTGTCCGCGTCGGCCAAGACCAAGATCGAGGCCGCCGGCGGAAGCGTGTCGGAGGCCGGGGCCTGAGTCCCCGACCGGCCCCCGACGGGGCCGGATGACGGGTGCAGGGGTCGGGTCCGAGAGTCTCGGATCCGGCCCCTGCGCTCATCTTGATACAGTTTTTCTTGTTGTGCGTTCGGGGTGCGGCACCACTGCCGTCGGTCTGACCCTCCCGGCGCATCTGCATTCGACGAAGGCGGCGGCTACGGGCCGTCCATGACCAGGAGGACATGTGCTCTCCGCACTCGCGTCCGCGATCAAGGACACGGATCTGAGGAAGAAGATCTTCTTCACCCTCGGGATCATCATCCTCTACCGCATCGGCGCGCAGATCCCGTCGCCCGGTGTCGACTACCCCAAGCTCCGGGGACTCCTCGACACCGCGATGACCGGGGACAACGCGCAGTTGTACTCCCTGGTCAACCTGTTCTCCGGCGGCGCACTCCTGCAGTTGTCCGTGTTCGCGATCGGCATCATGCCGTACATCACGGCGAGCATCATCGTGCAGCTGCTCACCGTGGTGATCCCCTACTTCGAGCAACTCAAGAAGGAGGGGCAGTCCGGTCAGGCCAAGATGACGCAGTACACGCGTTATCTCACCATCGCGCTCGCGGTGCTGCAGTCCGCCGGCATCGTGGCGCTCGCCGACCGGGGTCAGCTGCTCGGCAACGGCGAGTCCGTCCTCATGGACGGCGACATCCTCACCCTGGCCACCATCGTCATCGTGATGACCGCCGGCGCAGCCCTCGTCATGTGGTTCGGTGAGCTCATCACGGACCGCGGGGTCGGCAACGGCATGTCGCTGCTGATCTTCGCCGGCATCGCCTCGCGGATCCCCGCCGAGGGCGTCAACATCTACCAGAACTCCTCGACGCTGAAGTTCGCCGCGGTCATGTTCGCGGTGGTGCTGATCGTGGTCGCCGTCGTGTTCGTCGAGCAGGGCCAGCGCCGCATCCCGGTCCAGTACGCCAAGCGCATGGTCGGCCGTCGTCAGTACGGCGGCACGTCGACCTACCTGCCGCTCAAGGTCAACCAGGCCGGCGTCATCCCCGTGATCTTCGCGTCGTCCATGATGTACGTGCCGATCCTCATCACCCAGCTGATCCAGGGACCCGAGCCCGCCGCGGACGGGTTCTGGCAGCGGTACGTCATGCAGTACCTGCAGAACCCCTCGAGCTGGGGTTACATCCTGCTGTACTTCGCCCTGATCATCTTCTTCGCGTACTTCTACGTGGCCATCCAGTTCGATCCGATGGAGCAGGCCGAGAACATGAAGAAGTACGGCGGCTTCATCCCCGGCATCCGCCCGGGTCGCCCGACGGCCGAGTACCTCGGGTACGTGCTCAACCGCATCCTGTTGTTCGGTTCCCTGTACCTCGGGTTGATCGCGGTGCTGCCCAACGTCTTCCTCGACATGGGTAGCGGGGGTGGAGACATGCAGAACATGCCGTTCGGTGGCACCGCTGTGCTCATCATGGTGTCGGTGGGTCTCGACACCGTGAAGCAGATCGAGGCTCAGCTCATGCAGCGCAACTACGAGGGCTTCCTCAAGTAGTCGCCCGCACCCCCGAGCACATCACACCGAAAGAAAGGCTGGTCCTCACCATGCGTCTCGTCCTCCTCGGCCCCCCCGGCGCCGGTAAGGGAACCCAGGCGGCCCTGCTGTCGGAGAAGCTCGGGATCCCGCACATCTCCACGGGTGACCTCTTCCGGGCCAACATCTCCCAGGGGACGGACCTCGGCAAGGAGGCCAAGTCCTACATCGACGCCGGGAACCTCGTTCCCGCGGACGTCACCAACCGGATGGTCGAGGCGCGTATCGGTGAGCCCGACGCGACCGAGGGGTTCCTGCTCGACGGCTACCCCCGCAGTGTCGAGCAGGCCGACGCGCTCAAGGGCATGCTCGCCGAGGCGGGTCTCGAGCTCGACGCCGTGATCGAGTTCAAGGTCGACGAGGACACCGTGGTCGCGCGGATGCTCGCCCGCGGTCGTGAGGACGACACGGAGGACGTGATCCGCAACCGCATGGCCGTCTACCGGTCCGAGACGGCACCCCTCCTCGAGTACTACGGCGACGATGTCACGACCGTCGACGCCGTGGGCGAGGTCGACGAGATCAACGCACGGGCCCTCGCCGCGCTGGATCGCTGAGCAGTCGTGTTCGGTCGGTCGCGCACGAGCGTGGTGACAGCGCGCACTCCCGGCGAGCTGGACGCGATGGAGGAGGCCGGCCGGATCGTCGGTCGTGCGCTCGTCGCCGCACGCGAGGCGGCGGTTCCGGGCGCGACCACCGCGGATCTCGACTCGCTGGTCGACCAGCTGATCCGGGACGCCGGTGCGGTCCCGTCCTTCAAGGGGTACGAGGGGTTCCCCGGGTCGATCTGCTCGTCCGTCAACGAGGTGGTCGTCCACGGGATCCCGGGACCCACCACCGTCCTGCAGGAGGGCGACCTGGTCTCGGTGGACTGCGGCGCGGTGCTGGACGGGTGGCACGGCGACTCCGCGTGGACCTTCGGCGTGGGCGAGTTGGACCCTCAGGTGGCCCTTCTCAACCAGGCGACGCGGGAGGTGCTCGCGGAGGGCATCCTCGCCATGACCCCCGGTAGCCGCCTGACGGACGTCTCGCACGCCCTGGAGACCGCCACGCGTCGCGCGGAGCAGCGTCTCGGCGTCACCCTCGGGATCGTCGACGGGTTCGGCGGGCACGGCATCGGTCGTGAGATGCACGAGTGGCCGTTCCTCGCCAACGAGGGCAAGCCGGGCAAGGGGCCGCGGCTCCAGGAGGGGTCCGTCCTGGCCGTCGAGCCCATGCTCGTCCTGGGTGGCGAGACCGACACCCGCACCCTGGCCGACGACTGGACGGTCGTCACGGTGGACGGGTCGCCGTCGTCACACTGGGAGCACACGGTCGCCGTCACCGCCGACGGCCCCCGTGTGCTCACCGTTCGGCCCACGGACTGAGCGCGGTCGCGGGGGACCGGTGCCGGGCCCTCCGGGCCTCAGGTTAGAGTGTTCCCACTGTTGACCACCGGCCTGAAAGGTCAGGGCATGCTCGTTCACCCCCACGTGCGCCGAACCACGATCACACCGACGCGCACGGCTGTGGCGGCTGTCCTCACGATGGTGGTGATCCTGGCCCAGATGGCGGGACCGACCCCGTCCGCGGCCGCGCAGTCGCTGATGGAGGGCGGACAGGGGTCCCTGATGGAGGACCCCCAGCCGGCGCCGTTCTATCACGCGGACCCCGCGGTGCTCGCGGCCGCGGGTCTCGGACAGGTGATCAACACCCGGGTCGTGACCATGCCCGCGTTCCTCGGGTACGAGGTGACGGAGATCGCGTACCGGTCGACCGACACCCGGGATCGTCCGATCCTCGCGACCGCGACGGTGGTCCGGCCGCCCCACGCGCGCCCGAACGGCCCCGTCCTGAGCTACCAGCACTACCTGAACGCACTGGGGCAGAGCTGCGCCCCCACCGAGACCCTGGTCAACCCGACCCTCGAGACGGTGCAGGACAACGCGATGGCGTTCCTGCGGGTCCGGCTGGACCAGGGCTGGACGGTGCTCATCCCCGATCATCTCGGTCCCAAGGTCGCCTACCCCGGGGGACAGCTGTCCGCGCGGATCGTGCTGGACGGGATGCGGGCCGTCCGCGACGACCCCCGGTTCGACGCGCGGCACAGCCGGTTCGGGGCGCTGGGGTACTCGGGTGGCGGGATCGCCAGTGCCTGGGTGTCGCTCATGCACGACGACTACGCACCGGACGTCAACCTGGTGGGGGTCGCCCAGGGCGGCATCCCGACGGACATGACGACGATGGCGCGGATGATCGGCAACTGGCCGCACCCCGCGTTCGGGTTGGCCTTCGCCGCCGCCGTGGGGATGGCGCGGGAGTACCCGGAGGACATCCGTCTCGAGGAGAAGCTCACCCCCGAGGGCTGGGCGCTGTTCGAGCGGATGAAGGGCAGGTGCACGGCCTCGCTGCTGGTGTACGGCGCGTTCCGGTCCGTGCCCATGGTCCTCGAGGGGGGAGACCTGCTCGCGGAGGAGGGCCTGATGCGGGCCTTCGCGGAGAACAGCGTGCGCCTGACACCGGACGTCCCCCGGGTGCCGGTGTTCATGTGGCATTCCCGCACCGACCCGCTGGTGCCGTTCTGGGACGCGGAGGAGACCGCCACGCGTTACTGCCGCGAGGGGACCCCGCTCACGTGGGAGCCGGGGTTGGCGCCCGAGCATCTCCTCGGCGCGGTGGAGAAGTTGCCGGCCGCGATGAACTGGCTGCAGCAGCGCTTCGACGGCGTGCCGGCAGGACGCGCCTGCTACGGGTGAGCGCCGATTGGCACTAGAACGACCACTGACGTAGGCTTATACGTCGGTGTGCCCACCAGTGCACCAGAATCCGGTAGACGACATCCGGGGAATCGTGGAGGACCGTAACCAGCATGGCAAAGAAGGACGGAGCCATCGAGGTCGAGGGCCGAGTTGTCGAGCCGTTGCCGAACGCAATGTTCCGCGTCGAGCTCGAGAACGGACACAAGGTCCTCGCGCACATCAGTGGGAAGATGCGGCAGCACTACATCCGCATTCTCCCCGAGGACCGGGTGGTCGTCGAGCTGTCACCGTACGACCTCACCCGCGGTCGGATCGTCTACCGCTACAAGTAAAGCGCTCAACTCCCTGAACCAGCCGCCTCTGAAGTACCTGGTCGAGGCGGGTACCACACCCCTGGATGCGGAGGCCAGGGCCCCGGACGGATGCTCATCGTGAGATGACCATGCGGCATCGGGGACGGTCGGGGAGCAGACCTACCGCACGACGAAAGAGAAACGCCACATGGCACGTCTTGCCGGCGTTGATCTCCCACGTGACAAGCGTATGGAGATCGCGCTCACCTACATTTTCGGCATCGGTCGCACGCGGGCCGTCGAGATCCTCGAGCGGACCGGGGTCAGCCCGGACCTGCGCACCAAGGACCTCACCGACGAGCAGCTGACCGTCCTTCGTGACGACATCGAAGGCAACTACAAGGTCGAGGGTGACCTCCGCCGTGAGATCCAGGGCGATATCCGCCGGAAGATCGAGATCGGCAGTTACCAGGGCATCCGCCACCGCCGGGGTCTCCCCGTCCGCGGTCAGCGGACCAAGACCAACGCCCGCTCCCGCAAGGGCCCGAAGAAGACCGTCGCCGGAAAGAAGAAGTAATGCCCCCCAAGTCACGCGCTGCGGGCCCCAAGAAGACGGGCCGTCGCAGGGAGAAGAAGAACGTCGCTCACGGCCAGGCCCACATCAAGAGCACGTTCAACAACACGATCGTCTCGATCACGGATCCGTCCGGCGCCGTTCTGGCCTGGGCGTCCTCGGGCCACGTCGGTTTCAAGGGCTCGCGCAAGTCGACGCCCTTCGCCGCCCAGCTCGCCGCCGAGAACGCGGCCCGCAAGGCGCAGGAGCACGGCATGAAGAAGGTCGACGTGTTCGTCAAGGGCCCGGGTTCGGGTCGTGAGACCGCCATCCGTTCGCTCCAGGCCGCCGGCCTCGAGGTCGGCACGATCTCCGATGTCACCCCCCAGCCCCACAACGGCTGTCGTCCGCCCAAGCGGCGTCGAGTCTGAGCCGGAAGGAACGTAGAGAACCATGGCACGTTACACCGGCCCCGTCACCCGCAAGTCCCGCCGTCTGGGCGTGGACCTCGTCGGTGGGGACACCGCATTCGAACGTCGGCCCTTCCCGCCCGGCCACCACGGCCGCGCGCGGATCAAGGAGTCCGAGTACCGCACCCAGCTGCAGGAGAAGCAGAAGGCCCGCTTCACCTACGGCGTGATGGAGAAGCAGTTCCGTCGCTACTACGAGGAGGCCAACCGCCGGGGCGGTAAGACCGGCGAGAACCTCCTCCAGATCCTGGAATCGCGTCTGGACAACGTCGTGTACCGCGCGGGTCTCGCGCAGACGCGTCGCCAGGCACGCCAGCTCGTGAGCCACGGTCACTTCCGGGTCAACGACCAGAAGGTGACCATCCCGAGCTACCGGGTGTCGCAGTACGACATCATCGACGTCCGTCCCAAGTCCACCAAGATGGACTGGTACGAGATCGCCACCGAGATGCTCGGCGAGCGTCCCGTCCCGGCGTGGCTGCAGGTCGTCCCCACGACGCTCCGCATCCTCGTGCACCAGCTTCCCGAGCGCGCGCAGATCGATGTGCCGCTGCAGGAGCAGTTGATCGTCGAGCTCTACTCGAAGTGATCTGTCCTCCCCCGTCGCCGGGCGGGCCGCACATCGCGGCCCGCCCGGCGACGGTGGGTTACTACGGCGTCAAATAGCGGACGCCGAGAATCGAAAGAGGTAGCACATGCTCATCTCCCAGCGGCCCACCCTCACCGAGGAGGTCGTCTCCGAGAACCGCTCACGGTTCGTGCTCGAGCCCCTCGAGCCCGGTTTCGGCTACACCATCGGCAACTCCCTGCGTCGCACGCTGCTGTCGTCCATCCCGGGCGCGGCCGTGACCAGCATCCGCATCGAGGGTGTCCTGCACGAGTTCACCACCGTGCCGGGCGTCAAGGAGGATGTCACCGACATCATCCTGAACCTCAAGGGCCTGGTCGTCTCGTCCGTCGAGGACGAGCCGGTCACCATGTACCTCAAGAAGCAGGGCCCGGGAGCCGTCACCGCCGGTGACATCGTCCCGCCGTCCGGCGTCGAGGTGCACAACCCGGACCTGCACATCGCCACTCTCAACGAGAAGGGCCGTCTGGAGATCGAGCTGGTCGTCGAGCGCGGTCGTGGCTACGTCCCCGCGGGGCTCAACAAGGACGCGGGACACGAGATCGGCCGCATCCCGGTCGACTCGATCTACTCGCCCGTCCTCAAGGTCACCTACAAGGTCGAGGCCACCCGTGTGCACCAGCGCACGGACTTCGACCGCCTGGTCCTGGACGTCGAGACCAAGAACTCGATGACCGCCCGTGACGCCCTGGCGTCCGCAGGCAAGACGCTGGTCGAGCTCTTCGGCCTGGCACGTGAGCTCAACGACGAGGCCGAGGGCATCGAGATCGGGCCCAGCCCGGCCGAGGCCGATCACATCGCCGCCTACGGCATGCCGATCGACGACCTGGACCTGTCCGTCCGGTCCTACAACTGCCTCAAGCGCGAGGGTGTCCACACCGTGGGCGAGCTCGTGGCGCGCAGCGAGTCGGACCTGCTAGACATCCGCAACTTCGGTCAGAAGTCGATCGACGAGGTCAAGGTCAAGCTCGTCGAGCTCGGCCTGTCGCTCAAGGATGCGCCCCCCGGGTTCGATCCCGCCTCGGTCGCCGGCTACGACGCCGAGACCGGGACGTGGACCGACGAGGGCGGCGAGGATTACGCCGAGACCGAGCAGCTCTGACGAGCTCTCAGCACACCATTCCTAGGAGAATCTGATGCCCAAGCCCAAGAAGGGCGCCCGCCTCGGCGGATCCCCGGCCCACCAGCGGCTCATCCTGTCGAACCTGGCCACCCAGCTGTTCGAGCACGATGCGATCCGTACCACGGAGACCAAGGCAAAGCTGCTTCGTCCGTACGCGGAGAAGCTCATCACCAAGGCGCGCCGCGGCACGCTGGCCGACCGTCGTGAGGCCGCCAAGCTCGTCCGCAACAAGGACGTCCTGCACAAGCTGTTCGCCGAGATCGGCCCCCGGGTCGCCGACCGCGACGGTGGCTACACCCGGATCGTCAAGCTCGAGAACCGCAAGGGCGACAACGCGCCCATGGCGATGATCGCGCTCGTCACCGAGCCGCTGGCGTCCGCCGAGGCCACGCGCGCCACCCGCGCCGCCGCCTCCAAGAAGTCGGCCGACACCTCGGCCACGGAGTCCACCGACGACGAGACCACCGATGAGGTGACCGCCGAGGCCGAGGCCAACAGCCCGATCGCCGATCAGGTGGAGGCCGCCGACGACGCCGACGTGGACACCGCCGAGGAGACCGCCGACGCGGTGTCCGAGGACACCACCCACGCCACCAGCGAGGACACCGACAAGGCCTGAGTCGCGTCAGGCCCGATCCGTCACGGATCCGGTGTGAGGGCCCCGCCCACCGCGTCACGCGGTCGGCGGGGCCCTCGTCGTCGTCCCGTCGTCGTCTCGGCGGTCCCCGTCAGAGAACCGCGCCCACGGCCTCGGCCATCGCCCGGTGCCCCGCCGCGGTCGGGTGCATGGGATGCGACCCCGTCTCCTCGCCGGTGAAGTCGGTGTAGCGCTCCGTGGCCGGCGTGCAGGCGTGGCGTTCGGCGGCGTCCGCGGGCTGGACCACGTCCGCGCCCGCCCGTGCGGCGGCGTCCGAGACGATCATGTTGATCCGCTCTGTCACGTGCCGTGTCCAGGTGACGTCGCCCGGACTCATCCCGGAGACGAACTCGCAGCCGCCGTCGTCCGGGACCAGCGGGAGGTAGGCGGTGGTGACGATCCGCGCGTCGGGGGAGCGGTCGCGGATGCCGTCGTACACGCCGTCCAGCCGGGCGCCGAGGGCGTCGAGCTGGTCGGTCACGTCCACCTCGAGTCGGTCGCGGCACGGTGCCCCGGTCTCCGCCCGCGGGGTCTGGAGGAAGCACCCGACCATCGCGCCGAACCCGATGTCGTTGCCGCCGATCGACAGGGTCACCAGGTCCGTGTTCGGGGTCAGGGCGTCGAACTGGGCAGGTGCCCCGGCGAGCTGGGGCCCGGTCATGTGGGTGGTCTCCGCGCCGCCACACGTGACGTCGACGAGCTCACCCACGTCCTCGCGCTCGGCGAGCAGCGACGCGTAGTTCGCCGTGGAGCGGAGGCATCGCGCGGGCCCGCTCGTGGGGGCGTCGGTCGGACCCAGGGCGGCGAACGAGTCGCCCAGGGCCACGTAGCGGGCGTAGGTCGGGCCGGCGTCGGGAGCGAGGCCGGTGGCGGCGGTGAG
>NZ_JAALEC010000122.1:0-8507 GCF_014145205.1 Dietzia sp. DQ11-44 | reverse complement strand
TGCGCGCGGGTGCCGGTGGCCTCGGCCACCGCCTGCGCCGGCGTCCTCGACGCCCTTCGCGGGCTGGGCCCGGTCTCCGCGTGGTCGGTGACCGGATCGGAGCCGCTCCGCGTGCCGGAGCCGGGGGAGGACGGGAGGTGTCCCGGGATGGCCAATCTGGCCTTCCTGCGTCGCCCCGGGCGGCTGGACCGCGACGAATGGCTGCGCGTCTGGCTCGAGGAGCACACGCCGGTGGCGATCGAGACGCAGTCCACCACCGCCTACACCCAGCACGTGGTGGTCCGCGCACTGACCGGGGACGCGCCGGAGATCGCGGGGATCGTCGAGGAGGTGTTCCCGATCGAGGCGGCCGGGGACCTCGGGGTGTTCTTCGACTCCCGGGGCAGCGATGAGAGGATGAGCCACAACATCAAGGCCATGACCGCCTCGACGGCCCGGTTCCTCGACGACGGCACGGTCGACGCGATCCCCACGGGACGGTACGTGATGCGTATCCGGAGCCCGCACGTGTGACAATGGGGGCATCGCCCGGTCGGACCGCACCCCGCCACGCCCGGGCCCGCCTCCAGGAGTGATCGAGATTCCCAACTTCGCAGAGACGACGTTCACCGATCCGGCCAGGATCAGGAACTTCTGCATCATCGCGCACATCGACCACGGCAAGTCGACGCTGGCCGACCGCATGCTGCAGATCACCGGTGTGGTCGAGGAGCGGCTCATGCGGGCCCAGTACCTCGACCGCATGGACATCGAGCGCGAACGCGGCATCACCATCAAGGCGCAGAACGTCCGCCTGCCGTGGGTGCCGCGCTCCGGTGCCCACGAGGGTGAGGAGATCGTGCTGCACATGATCGACACCCCGGGCCACGTGGACTTCACCTACGAGGTCTCCCGCGCCCTCGAGGCGTGCGAGGGGGCGATCCTGCTGGTGGACGCCGCGCAGGGCATCGAGGCCCAGACGCTGGCCAACCTGTACCTGGCCATGGAGAACGACCTCGAGATCATCCCGGTGCTCAACAAGATCGACCTCCCCGCGGCGGACCCGGACCGCTTCGCCGAGGAGATCTCCCACATCGTGGGGTGCGAGCCGGAGGACGTCCTGCGGGTCTCCGGCAAGACGGGCGTGGGCGTCGAGGAACTGCTGGACAAGGTGTGTGACGTGATCCCCGCGCCGGTGGGCGACCCGGACGCCCCGGCCCGCGCGATGATCTTCGACTCGGTCTATGACACCTACCGAGGCGTGGTCACCTACGTCCGGGTCTTCGACGGGACGCTGAATCCGCGCGAGAAGGTCAGGATGATGTCGACGGGGTCGACGCACGAGGCGCTCGAGGTCGGGATCATCTCGCCGGAACCCAAGGTGACCAAGGGGTTGGGCCCGGGCGAGGTCGGGTACCTGATCACCGGGGTCAAGGACGTCCGCCAGTCCAAGGTCGGTGACACGATCACCAGCGCCCGCGGCGGGGCGGAGGAGCCTCTGGCGGGGTACAAGGAGCCCAACCCCATGGTGTTCTCCGGGCTGTACCCGATCGACGGGTCCGACTACCCGGTCCTGCGCGACGCCCTGGACAAGCTGCAACTCAACGACGCGTCGCTCGACTACGAGCCGGAGACCTCCGTCGCGCTCGGTTTCGGCTTCCGCTGCGGTTTCCTGGGTCTGCTGCACATGGAGATCACCCGGGACCGGTTGGAGCGGGAGTTCAACCTCGCCCTGATCTCCACCGCGCCGAACGTGGTGTACCGAGTGGTCGCCGAGGACGGAACCGAGCACCAGGTCACCAACCCGTCGTACTGGCCCGAGGGCAAGCACCGCGAGATCTTCGAGCCGATCGTCAAGTGCACGATCATCGTGCCCAGCGAGTTCGTGGGCACCGTCATGGAACTGTGCCAGTCCAAGCGCGGCGAGATGAAGGGCATGGACTACCTGTCCGAGACCCGCGTGGAGCTGCGCTACGTCATGCCGATGGGCGAGATCATTTTCGACTTCTTCGACTCGCTCAAGTCCCGCACCAAGGGATACGCGTCGATGGACTACGAGGAGGCCGGCGAGCAGGCGTCCGATCTGGTCAAGGTCGACATCCTGCTGCAGGGGGAGGCCGTGGACGCGTTCTCCGCGATCGTGCACCGGGATTACGCGCAGGCCTACGGCAACAAGATGACGGGCAAGCTCAAGGAGCTCATCCCGCGTCAGCAGTACGAGGTGCCCATCCAGGCGGCGATCGGCGCGAAGATCATCTCCCGCGAGAACATCCGCGCGATCCGCAAGGACGTGCTCTCCAAGTGCTACGGCGGCGACATCAGCCGCAAGCGCAAGCTGCTCGAGAAGCAGAAGGAGGGCAAGAAGCGCATGAAGTCGATCGGTCGCGTGGACGTCCCCCAGGAGGCCTTCGTGGCCGCGCTGTCCGCGGACTCGAGCGCGGACAAGAAGTGAGCGCGGACGAGTAGTAGCGGCCGTCGGGTCCGCCCGGGCTCACGCCCAGGTCCTCGCTCTGTGTCGCCGTACGGCGGACCGGTTGGTGCAGCGGGTCGAGCAGTACCGCTTGCGTCCGTTGCGGGTGGTGTCGGCGAAGACGTCCGCGCAGTCGTCGGCCGCACACCGGGCCAGACGGTCGATGCCGCGTGAGGTCAGGTGGAGTGCGGTGCCCACGGAGAACATGGCGGTGAGCAGTCGGGCGAACGAGACGTCGTCCGCGCGGTAGTGCACGTGCCAGTGGCCGTCGTGGTCGGTCAGGCGTGGCGGCGCCGAGTGGTCGGCGAGCAGGGCGTTGAGGGCGTCGGCCCGCCCGCGGGGGTCGGTGGTGTCGACGACGACGAGCCAGTCGTCGAGAAACGTCAGCACCTCCTCGAGGTCCTCGTCACACGCCCCCCGGTCGATGGTCACCCCCGATTCGCGGCAGCGGTCCACCAGTTCGCGGGTGGTGCGGGGGCGGCGGTTCGCCAGGTCGGCGGCGAGGGTCACCGGATCGGCCCCGTAAGGGTTGATATACACAAACCGATTACAGCACAGTGATCGGTATGCCTCAGTCATTCGCGGGTCTGGCCGCGTCCCCGGCGGTGGGGGTCTCCGTGTGGGTCCTGGCCGCGCTCGTGCTGGCCGCGTTCGTCGCCGGCTGGGTCGACTCGGTGGTCGGCGGGGGAGGACTCATCCAGCTCCCGGCGCTGGTGCTCGGACTGCCCGCGGATGCCTCGACCCCGGAGATCCTCGGGACCAACAAACTCTCCTCGGTCGCCGGGACGCTGGTCGCCTCCCTGACCTACCTGCGCCGGATCCGGGTGCCGATCGGGATGGTGCTCCCGCTGGTGGTCGCGGCGTTCGCCGGGTCGGCCGCCGGCTCGTCGGTCGCCAGGTTCATCCCGAGGGACCTGCTCACGCCGGTCGTCCTGGTGGCCGTCATCGTGGTGGGCGCCTACACGTGGTTCCGGCCCACCATGGGTCGCACCCACGAGAACCGGTACACCGGGTGGGCGCGCATCTGGCGATCGGCGCTGATCGGTCTGCTGATCGGGTTCTACGACGGGGTCCTGGGTCCGGGGACCGGGTCGTTCTTCGTGATCGCGATCGTCGCGTTCCTGGGCTTCGGCTTCCTGCAGGGGACCGTGGCGGCCAAGCTCGCCAACCTCACCACCAACATCGCCTCGATCCTGGTGTTCGGCATCCACGGCGAGGTGCTGTGGCTCATCGGTGGCTGTATGGCGGTGGCCAACCTCACCGGGGGGTTCATCGGCGCGCGGATGGCGATGCGACACGGCAACGAGTTCATCCGGGTGGTGTTCCTCGTGGTCATCGGCATCCTGGCGGTCAAGTTGGCGTGGGACACGGTGGCCCAGTGGACGTGAGGCGTCCCGCGGAGCCGACGTAGACTCGCCCCCATGACCCTCCCGAGCCCCGAACCCGGCCGCCACCCGCTGCTCGACGAGTCACCGTTGCCGTACGGGTTGCCCGACTTCGCGGCGATCGACGAGGCGGAGCTGGAGCCGGCCATCCGGACGGCGATCGACGACCACGCGGCCGAGGTCGCGGCGATCGTGGCCAACCCGGAACCGCCGTCCGTCGCCAACACGGTCATCGCCCTCGAGCGGTCGGGCCGGGCGCTCCACCGGGTCCTGTCGGTGTTCTACGGGCTCCTCGGTCCGGATGCGACCCCCGCCCGGCTCGACGTGGACCGGGTGGTCTCGCCGCTCCTGGCCGCCCACGGCTCGGCCGTCATGACCGATCAGGGCCTCCACGCGCGGGTCGACGCCGTCCACTCGGCGTTGGAGTCGGGGGAGCTGGAGGTCGACGACGAGACCGCGCGGCTGATCCGTCGGCATCACCGTGACCTCCTCCGGGCGGGTGCGGGACTCGACGAGGCGGGCCGCGAGCGGCTGACGGCGATCGACACCCGGTTGGCCGAACTGACCACGGCGTTCGGGGAGAACCTGCTCGCCTCCACCGCCGAGCTCGCCGTCCCCGTGACCGACGAGGCGGAGCTGGCCGGGCTGCCCGCGTCCATGCGCTCATCGCTCGCCGCCGCGGCCGCGGAGGCGGGACGCGAGGGTTGGCTCATCCCGCTGGGACTGCCCACGGTGCAGCCGATCTCCGCGTGGCTGGACCATCAGGGTCTGCGGCGGCGGGTCATGGAGGCCTCGCTGCGACGGGGTTCGACCCCGGAGCACGACAACTCCCCGATCGTCCTGGAGATCGTCCGGCTCCGCGCCGAGCGCGCGCACCTGTTGGGGCTGGGCTCCCACGCCGAGCACGTACTCGCCGTGGAGACGGCCGGGTCGCCCGAGGCGGCACGAGGTCTGCTGCTCGACGTGGTCGACGCCGCCGTCACCAATGCCCGCAACGAGGCCAAGGACCTGCTCGGCGGGGACGACCGCGAGTTGAACCCGGCCGACTGGGCCTGGGAGTCCGAGCGGCTGCGCGCCGACCGCTTCCAGGTGGACGACGCACGCGTCCGGCCGTACTTCGAGCTCGAGCGCGTAATGCGCGACGCGGTCATGCACTCGGCCTCCGAACTCTACGGCCTGCGCTTCGCCGAGCGGACGGACCTGCGCGGATTCCTCCCGGACGTCCGGGTGATCGAGGTCTTCGACGACCAGCGGGACCAGCCCGACGCCGGGATCGGTCTGCTGCTCCTCGACTACTACGCACGTCCGACCAAGCGGGGCGGGGCCTGGATGAGTTCGTTCCGCGACCAGTCCCGGCTCCTGGATTCGCGTCCCGTCGTCGTCAACGTCATGAACCTGTCCCGCCCCGCGGCGGGTGAGCCGACGCTGCTCACCATGGACGAGGTCACGACGATGTTCCACGAGTTCGGGCACGCCCTCCACGGCCTGCTCTCGGACGTGGAGTACCCGGTGTTCTCCGGGACCTCGGTGCCCCGCGACTTCGTCGAGTTCCCCTCACAGGTCAACGAGATGTGGGCGCGCCGGCCGGAGATGCTCGCGCGATACGCCCGGCACGTGGAGACGGGGGAGCCGATCGCCGAGGATCTCGTCGCGCGGATGCGGGAGGCCGAACGCTTCGGTGAGGGGCAGGCCACCGTCGAGTACCTCGCCGCCGCCCTCCTGGACCTGGCCTGGCACTCGCTGACCCTCGAGGAGGCCGAAGCGGTGACGGATGTCGACGAGTTCGAGGCCAGGGTGCTGGCCGAGGCGGGACTGGACGTCCCCGGCGTCGAGCCCAGGTACCGGTCGCGGTACTTCCAGCACATCTTCGCCGGCGGGTACTCGGCGGCCTACTACTCCTACTTCTGGGCCGAGGTGCTCGACGCGGACGCCGCCGAGTGGTTCGCCGAACGTGGGGGACTGAAGCGGTCCTCGGGGGACGCGATGCGCCGTGAGGTCCTGTCCCGCGGCGGGGCGATCGACTTCCTCGACGCCTACCGGGCGATGCGCGGTGCGGACCCGAGTCCCTCGGCGCTGCTGCGTCGCCGGGGCCTGGACAGTTCGGTGGTGGGCGGCCGCGAGGTCGCCACCGCCGGCCGGTCGTAGGATCGATCCGTGACGGCATTCCTCGAGTTCTGGGACAGGGTCGAGCTCTGGCTCGCCACCCTGCCGTTCCCCCTGCAGGTGTTCATCATGCTCGCCGCCGGAGTCCCGCTGTTCTTCCTGGTCGCGGTGGTCATCGAGCGGGTGGCCGATGTGCTCGTGCACCGGTTCCGGGGGCTCGTCGCCGCCGGGGACCCCGAGACCGGGAAGGAGGTCCTGTAGATGCCCCGGTCGCGTGTGACTCTCGCCCTGATCCTGCTGATCGCGCTCGTCGTGATCGCGTGGCTCATCCTCGACGTCTGGTGAGGACGGGCCGTCCGCGGAACCGACTCTGCGGGACGGACTCCGGACGTACACTCCCTCCATGCAGCGCCTGAGTGGACTTGACGCCAGCTTCCTCTACTTCGAGACCAGGGCCCAGCTCCTGCACGTGTGCGGGTTGATCGTCCTCGACGGGTCCGAGATGAACGGCGGCTACTCGTTCGACGCGCTGCGGGCGGAACTCGCCCGCCGGGTCACCGGGATGCCGGGTTTCCGGCGCAAGTTGCACGACTCACTGCTGAACATCGACCACCCGGTATGGGTCGAGGCCGAGGACTTCAACATCGACCACCACCTCCACCGGGTCGGCCTGCCGGAACCGGGTGGTGACGAGGTCCTTGCCGAGTTGTGCGGTCACCTGGCCAGCCAGCCGATAGACCGATCGATGCCGCTGTGGCAGATGTACGTCATCGAGGGGCTGCCCGACGGACGGTTCGCGGTATTCGCCAAGATGCACCACTCGACCGTCGACGGCGTCACGGGCGCCAACATGATGTCCCAGCTGTGCTCGCTCACCCCGGAGGATCCGTCCCTCGACCAGGAACTGGTGCAGGAGACCGCCGGAGGCTCGGGAGCCCTCGAACTGGCCGTCGGCGGGGCGTTGTCCCGGCTGGCCACCCCGTGGCGTCTGGCCTCGCTGTTGCCGGGGACACTGGGTGTCCTTCCCTCGTGGATCAACAGGGCCCGCAAGGGTCTCGCCATGCCGGCACCGTTCACCGCCCCGCGCACCCCGTTCAACCGCACCATCACCGGGCACCGGTCCATCTCCTACGCCAGTGTGGACCTGGACCAGGTCAAGCGGATCAAGAACGCCTTCGGCACCACCGTCAACGACGTCGTGCTGGCCCTCTGCTCGACCGCCCTGCGCAACTACCTCGACGACCTGGACGAGTTGCCGTCGAAGCCCCTCATCGCGATGGTCCCGATGTCGGTGCACGCCGCGGAGTCACGCCCCGGCACCAACCGGGTGTCGGGAATGTTCATGTCGCTGGCCACGGACATCGACGACCCGGTCGAGCGTCTGGAGTCGATCCGGGACGCCAACACCGTCGCCAAGGACCACACCGACGCACTCGACGCCAATCTCCTGACCGACTGGGCGCAGTTCGCGGCGCCGTCCGTCTTCGGTTCCGCGGTCCGGATGTACTCGCGCCTGAGGCTCTCCGAGCGCCACCCGGTGGTGCACAACCTCATCATCTCCAACGTGCCCGGTCCGAACATCCCGCTGTACTTCCTCGGGGCCAGGGTCACGAAGATGCTGCCGATGGGGCCGGTGTTCCACGGCGCCGGCCTCAACTGCACGGTGATGTCGCTCGACGGAGAGCTGCACTTCGGGTTCATCGCGTGCAAGGACCTCGTTCCCGACCCCTGGCCCATGGCCCGCGCGGTGAGCGAGGCCATGGAGGAACTCGTCGAGGCCGCCGAGAAGCGCGAGGCGAGCGGGACCCCCACGGCGGAGCGGATGTCCGCCGCCGAGTTGGCGCAGTTGCGGAAGGACCTGAAGAAGGCGGGCCGTCAGTCGTCCGCGAGCAAGGACGGGGCCGCCACGAACGCCTCCGACCGACAGCGCCCGGCCAAGAAGGCCCCGGCAGAGAAGACGACCGCGAAGACGTCGACCGCGGAGAAGACGACCGTGAAGAAGGCCCCGGCGAAAAAGGCTCCAGCGAAGAAGGCTCCCGCGAAGAAGACCTCGGCCACCACCAAGACGACAGCCGCCAGGAAGTCGACCGCCCACAGGAAGACGTCCACCGCGACCAAGCCGACCGCCGAGAAGACCACGGGCCGGACCGCCCCCGCCTCGACATCGGCTGGTGAGAAGTCGGCCTCGAGGACTGCCGCCGCGAGGAAGACCTCGGCCCGGAAGACGTCCGACAAGCCCACGGGTTCCAAGCCCGTCACCCCCGTCGAGCGCACGGCCAACCCGTCATCCGGCACTGTGGGCTCCGTGCCCAGACCAGACAACTCTTCCGCGTCCGAACCGGAGCCCGATACCGCCACGGGGCCCGACGCCGCCGCACCGACCTACAGCGCCCCGGCCGCCACCGTTCCGGACGAGGGGCCCGCGACCTCCGAGTCGGGGGGCGGTGAGACCGGTGGCGACCGCGTGACCGGTCAGGCGTGACGACCGGGGCCCACGATCCGGCTGGTCTCGCTCTCTCCCCGCCGCCGCGCGACCCGCGGGCGCCGTTCGGGATCTACCTCCACGTCCC
>NZ_JAALEC010000121.1:0-2606 GCF_014145205.1 Dietzia sp. DQ11-44 | reverse complement strand
CCGCTGTGGCTACTGCGATTTCAACACGTACACGGCCGGGGAACTCGGGTCCGCCACCTCGCCCGCCGACTGGGAACGGGCGGCCGCACTGGAGATCGAGCGGGCGGCGTCGGTGCTGGCCGGGCCGGGCACCCCGCCGAAGGTCGACACCGTCTTCGTCGGCGGCGGAACCCCGTCGCTGGTGGGTGCGGACGTCCTGGTGGGGATGCTCGATCGGATCCGGTCGACGTTCGGGCTCGCGCCCGGAGCCGAGGTGACCACCGAGAGCAATCCCGAATCCACCTCCCCGGAGTTCTTCGGACGACTGCGCGAGGGCGGATACACGCGGATCTCGCTGGGGATGCAGTCCACCGCGGCGCACGTCCTGCGCGTCCTGGACCGCGCCCACACCCCCGGTCGCCCGCAGGAGGCGGTCGCCGAGGCCGCCCGAGCCGGGTTCGACCACGTCAACCTGGACGTGATCTACGGGACGCCGGGGGAGACCGACGACGACCTCGCCCGCACCCTCGACGCCGTGGTCGACGCAGGGGTGGACCACGTGTCCGCCTACTCGCTCATCGTCGAGGACGGCACCGCCCTGGCCCGGAGAATCCGTCGGGGAGAACTGCCCGGGACCGTCGACGACGTGCTGGCCGACCGCTACGAACAGGTGGCGGAGCGACTGTCGCGCTCGGGGTTCCACTGGTACGAGGTCTCCAACTTCGCGACCGACGAGTCGGGTTACTGCCGTCACAACATGGGGTACTGGCGCGGCGGTGACTGGTGGGGGATCGGACCCGGGGCGCACTCCCACGTCGCCGGAGCCCGGTGGTGGAACCTGCGCCATCCTGCGCGCTACGCCGCGGCGTGCGACGCCGGGGACCTCCCGGTCGAGGGCGGGGAGCGACTGCACGACGACGACCGTCACCTCGAGCGGATCATGACCGGCCTCCGGCTGGCCGAGGGGCTCCCCGACGGGGCGTTCACGGCGCAGGAGAGGGAACGTGCGGACCTCCAGGTGTCGGCGGGTCTGCTACGGCGGCGGCCCGCCGACGGGCCCGACGGTCCCGGGTACGCGTTGACGGAGTCGGGCAGGTTGCTGGCGGACGGTGTCGTACGCGACGTCCTCCTGTAGAGCCGCTGGCCTAGAATCGTCTGTACGCAGGGCGCGAGGAGAGGGATCCATGTCGAGCACGGCCGATCGTAGGACCGAGGTCTTGCGCGCGATCGTCTCCGACTACATCGCCTCGCACGAGCCGGTCGGCTCCAAGACGCTGGTCGACCGCCATTCCCTGGGGGTCTCCAGTGCGACGATCCGCAACGACATGGCCGTCCTCGAGGCGGAGGGCTTCATCGTCCAGCCCCACACCAGTTCCGGACGGATCCCCACGGAGAAGGGCTACCGCCACTTCGTCGACTCGATTGAGGAGATCACCCCCCTCTCGCGCGCCCAGCGGAAGGCCATCCAGGCGTTTCTCGAGGGTGCCGTCGACCTGGACGACGTCCTCCGGCGGGCCGTGCGGTTGCTCTCCCAGCTCACCCGCCAGGTCGCCGTCGTCCAGTACCCGGTCCTGGGCCGCTCCACCGTGCGCCACCTGGAGGTGGTGAGCCTGGCCCCCACCCGTCTGTTGCTGGTGCTGATCACCGACACCGGCAGGGTGGACCAGCGGACCGTCGAACTCGCGGCCCCGCTGACGGACGACCATCTGGCCGAGCTCCGGTCCCTCCTCTCGGAGGCGGTCGCGGACAAGCGGCTCAGCGAGGCCTCCGAGGCCCTGGCGGCCACGCCTGACCGCGCTCGTCCGGACCACCGCGATGCGGCGGAACGGTGCGTGACGGTGCTGGTGGAGACATTGGTGGAGCAGCCCGACGACCGAATCGTCCTGGGCGGCACCGCCAACCTCACGCGCAGCGCAGCCGACTTCGACGGGTCCCTCAGGTCGGTCCTCGAGGCCCTGGAGGAGCAGGTCGTGATCCTCCGGCTGCTCTCGGCGGCGCAGTCCGTGGGGATGGGAGGGCCCGGAGGGGTCACCGTCCAGATCGGGGAGGAGACCCGGGCGGCGGAGATCCGCGGCGCGTCGGTGGTGTCCTCCGTGTACGGTTCCGAGCGCCAGATGCTCGGCGGGATGGGGGTGCTCGGGCCCACGAGGATGGACTACCCGGGAACAATCGCCTCGGTCGCCGCTGTTGCCCACTACGTGGGCGAGATCCTGTCCGGGCACTGACGCCCGTAGCCTCACCCGGGACCAGTTCTTCCATCGAGTTCATTTGACGAAAGGCGACACGTGTCACGCGACTACTACGGGACCCTCGGGGTCGATCGGGGTGCCTCGGAGTCCGAGATCAAGCGCGCCTACCGCAAGCTCGCCCGCGAGTTGCACCCCGATGTCAACCCGTCGGACGAGGCGCGTGAGCGGTTCACGGAGATCACGGCGATGTACGAGGTCCTCACCGACCCCGAGAAGCGCCGTGTCGTGGACATGGGCGGCGATCCCCTCGACTCGTCGCCCGGCGGCGGATACGGCGGCGGTTTCGGTGGCGGTGGCTTCGGCGCCGGCGGCGGTCTCGGCGACGTGTTCGAGGCGTTCTTCGGTGGCGGCGGGGGCGGCGGCGGACGCGGCCCCCGG
>NZ_JAALEC010000120.1:0-4368 GCF_014145205.1 Dietzia sp. DQ11-44 | reverse complement strand
GCGGGCGAAGCCGCTCTTCGGGAACAGCACCCCCTTGACCTCCTCCCAGGGAACGGACCTGCTCGCCCGCCACGTCGACAGGTGGACCCCGTCCTCGTCGATCCTGGTGTGGGTCCGTGCGACCCACCAGCCGAATCCGATCGGGAGCAGCACGAGCCATCCCAGAGCGACGGGATAGGCGGTGACGGGCCAGAGGATCGCCAGGACGACGATGGCGATGACGGCGTAGGACATGGGGTTGACCCGGAAGAGTGCGCGGTCGGTGGGCGTGGACTCCGGGTGGGGTGCTCTGAATGCGGCGCTCATGGTGCCCTCCACTGTCTCACGGTCCACTATGTGGGATCCAGTTTCCACGAGTTGACGACCGTGACGGACGGGGCCTAACCTGAGCGCGTGAACACCTGGAACGGTCTAGTACTCGGCCGGCGCGTCGGCGCCTGAGCCGCTACCTGGCTTTCCGTCGACGCGCACCCTCGCCGGCCCCCGTGGCCGTCGGGGGTTTTTTGTTGCCGGGTTCCCCTGGTCCCACCGGACCGGGTGCGGCGACGAACGTCAGCTCCACGACCACCATGAAGGACAGTTGAAGTGAGCGCACCAACGGCACAGCCCGGACCCCGTCCGGGTGCAGAGCACAGGGCCCGGTCCGCGGCCCCCGAGCGGATGACGGGCGCCCAGGCGGTGGTCCGGTCCCTCGAGGAGATCGGCACCGAGGTCGTCTTCGGTATCCCCGGCGGCGCGATCCTGCCCGTCTACGATCCCCTCTACGACTCGGTCAAGGTCCGACACGTGCTGGTCCGGCACGAGCAGGGCGCAGGGCATGCGGCCACCGGGTACGCGCAGGCCACCGGCCGGGTCGGCGTCTGCATGGCCACCTCGGGCCCCGGGGCCACCAACCTCGTGACGCCGCTCGCGGACGCGCAGATGGACTCGGTTCCGATCGTCGCCATCACCGGGCAGGTGGGCACCGCGCTCATCGGCACCGACGGCTTCCAGGAGGCCGACATCTCCGGCATCACCATGCCGATCACGAAGCACAACTTCCTCGTCTCGCACGGCGAGGACATCCCGCGGATGATCGCGGAGGCGTTCCACATCGCGCAGACCGGCCGACCGGGCGCGGTGCTGGTGGACATCCCCAAGGACGTCCTGCAGGCCGAGATGACGTTCTCGTGGCCGCCGGAGATGAAGCTGCCCGGGTACCGCCCGGTCACCAAGCCCCACGGCAAGCAGATCCGCGAGGCGGCCCGGCTCATCGCCAAGGCCCAGCGCCCGGTCCTGTATGTCGGCGGCGGGGTGATCAAGGCCGACGCCTCCGCGGAGCTGCTGGCATTGGCCGAGCTGTCGGGGATCCCGTTGGTCACCACCCTGATGGCCCGCGGTGCGTTCCCCGACTCGCACCGGCTGCACTACGGCATGCCCGGCATGCACGGCACCGTCGCGGCGGTCGCCGCGCTGCAGCGGTCTGATCTGCTCGTCACGCTGGGCGCCCGTTTCGACGACCGGGTCACCGGCCAGCTCGACACCTTCGCCCCCGACGCCAAGGTCATCCACGCAGACATCGATCCGGCGGAGATCGGCAAGAACCGCGCGGTCGACGTGCCGATCGTCGGCGACATCAAGGAGGTGCTGGTCGAGCTCGTCGAGACGCTGCGCGGCGAGCGCGACTCCGGAGCGCTCGCCGAGCCCACCGCCTGGGTGGGGCAACTGGACGAGATCCGCTCCGAGTACCCCCTCGGATACGGACCGCAGTCGGACGGTTCGCTCTCCCCGGAGTACGTGATCGAGCGCCTCAGCGCGGCAGCGGGCCCCGACGCCGTCTACTGCGCAGGCGTGGGCCAGCACCAGATGTGGGCCGCGCAGTTCGTCCAGTACGAGAAGCCGCGCACGTGGCTCAACTCGGGCGGGCTCGGGACCATGGGGTACTCGGTCCCCGCGGCGATGGGGGCCAAGTTCGGTCGTCCCGACGCCGAGGTGTGGGCCATCGACGGCGACGGGTGCTTCCAGATGACCAACCAGGAGCTCGCCACCTGTGCGATCGAGGGCGCCCCCATCAAGGTGGCGCTGATCAACAACGGCAACCTCGGCATGGTCCGCCAGTGGCAGACGCTGTTCTACGATCAGCGCTACTCGCAGACCGACCTGTCGACGCAGTCCAAGCTCATCCCCGACTTCGTCAAGCTCGGCGAGGCCCTCGGGTGCGTGGCGTTCCGCTGTGAGCGCGCCGAGGACGTCGACGAGGTCATCGCCAAGGCCCGCGAGATCAACGACCGCCCGGTGCTCATCGACTTCATCGTGGGCAAGGACGCCCAGGTGTGGCCGATGGTCGCGGCGGGTACGTCCAACGACGAGATCATGGCGGCGCGGGACATCCGGCCGCTGTTCGACGACACCGATTCCGTGGCGGACGACGCCGCGGACGTCCACGAGGTGACCGAGCGGATCGACGCCGCCGTGCTCGCCGCCCAGGAGGAGGACCAGTGACCGCCCGCTCCCACACCCTGAGCGTGCTGGTGGAGGACAAGCCCGGCGTGCTCGCGCGCGTGGCGTCGCTGTTCTCCCGGCGCGGGTTCAACATCGAGTCCCTCGCGGTGGGCCCCACCGAGACCGACGGGCTCTCACGCATGACGATCGTCGTGGCCGTCGAGGACTTCCCCCTCGAACAGGTGACCAAGCAGCTCAACAAGCTGGTCAACGTCATCAAGATCGTGGAGCAGGACCCGGCCGGTTCGGTCGCCCGCGAACTCACCCTGGTCAAGGTCCGCGCCGACACCACCAACCGTGGCCAGATCGTCGAGATCGCCAGTCTGTTCCGCGCCCACATCGTGGACGTCTCCCCGGAATCGCTCACGCTCGAGGCCACGGGTACCCCCGACAAGCTCGACGCGCTGCTGCGGATGCTCGACGGCTACGGCATCCGCGAGATCGTGCAGTCCGGCATGGTCGCGCTGGGACGCGGCCCCAAGTCCATCACCACCACTCGATAGTCTCGACTCCTACACAAGTCCCGGCTACACGAACCAACACGAAGGGAATCCACCATGGCAGTGGAGATGTTCTACGACGACTCGGCGGATCTGTCGCTGATCCAGGGCCGCAAGGTCGCCGTCATCGGTTACGGCTCGCAGGGGCACGCGCACTCGCTGAGCCTGCGCGACTCCGGCGTCGAGGTCGCGATCGGTCTGCGCGAGGGCTCCAAGTCCCGCGCGAAGGCCGAGGAGGCCGGCCTCGAGGTCATGACCGCCGCCGAGGCCACCAAGTGGGCCGACGTCATCATGCTGCTCGCCCCCGACACCTCGCAGGCGCAGATCTTCACCGAGGAGATCGAGCCCAACCTGAACGACGGCGACGCGCTGTTCTTCGGCCACGGCCTCAACATCCACTTCGGTCTGATCAAGCCCGCCGAGGGCGTCACCGTCGCGATGGTCGCCCCGAAGGGGCCCGGCCACCTGGTGCGCCGTCAGTTCGTCGACGGCAAGGGCGTCCCGGCGCTCATCGCCGTCGAGCAGGACCCGAAGGGCGAGGGCGAGGCGCTCGCGCTGTCCTACGCCAAGGCGATCGGTGGCACCCGCGCGGGCGTCATCAAGACCACCTTCAAGGACGAGACCGAGACCGACCTGTTCGGTGAGCAGGCCGTGCTGTGCGGCGGCACCGAGGAGCTCGTCAAGACGGGCTTCGAGGTCATGGTCGAGGCCGGCTATGCACCCGAGCTCGCCTACTTCGAGGTGCTCCACGAGCTCAAGCTCATCGTCGACCTCATGTACGAGGGCGGCATCGCGCGGATGAACTACTCGGTGTCCGACACCGCCGAGTTCGGCGGCTACCTCTCCGGCCCGCGCGTCATCGACGCCGGCACGAAGGAGCGCATGAAGGAGATCCTGTCCGACATCCAGGACGGCACCTTCACCAAGCGCCTCGTGGCCAACGTCGAGGGCGGGAACAAGGAGCTCGAGCAGCTCCGCAAGCAGAACGCCGAGCACCCGATCGAGGTCACCGGGCAGAAGCTGCGCGACCTGATGAGCTGGGTCGACCGGCCGATCACCGAGACCGCCTGAGACCCCTGTAGGGTCCACCGGGATCGATTCCCGAGCTTCAGGAGGACCGCCGTGCGCCACTTCAACCGAGGAGTGGGGGCGGCGGTCCTCTCGTTCTGCCTGGTCTTGTCCACCGCCGCGTGCACATCGGGAACGGACGAGGACGGGCCGGGGATCACCGCCGCTCAGGTCGACGGTGCGAGGATCGCGGTCGACGCGGACTCCTCCGGCGTCGAGACCACCCGTCTCCTGGTGGAGGCCGCCCCGGTGGTCGTGGTGGCCGCGCCGGACGAGGCCGCCCAGGCCCGCGCGGCGTCCGTGGCGGTGGGGCTGCGCG
>NZ_JAALEC010000011.1:0-2089 GCF_014145205.1 Dietzia sp. DQ11-44 | reverse complement strand
CGGCGTCGACGGACCGGCGGTTCACGTGGATGCGCTCCGCCTTCGTGGTGATCATGGTGATCGCGCTGGTCAAGCTGCTGTGGGTACAGACGATCGGTGGCACCGAACTCGCGGCCCGGGCGGAGAGCCAACGGCAGGTCCACCAGGTGCTCCCCGCCACCCGTGGCGCGATCGTCGATGTGCACGGCGACCCGATCGCGTTCACCCGGGAAGCCCGTGATCTGTCCATCCAGCCACTGGTCGAGAAGCGCAACGCCGAGGCGCGCAGGGAACTGGACCGCACCAAACCCACCTGGGACCAGCTGGTCGACGAGATCGGCGACGAGTTCGAGTCCGTGCTCGGGGAGAAGGTGGACCGCGAGGAGATCGAGGCCAAGCTCACGTCCGAGGGTGGCTTCACCTACCTCGTCCGCAACGTCGACGTGACCCAGGCCAACGCGATCACCAGGAAGTTCCCCATGATCGGCGCGGAGCGTGTGGACATCCGCGAGTACCCGGGCGGAGCCCTCGCGGCCAACGTGGTGGGAGCCACGTCGAAGAGCGACGACGGCAAGCTCATCGGCCTGCAGGGCATCGAGGCGTCCTTCAACGACGAACTCGACGGCGAGGACGGCCGACAGACCTTCGACAGGGCCCAGGACGACACGGTGATCCCGGGGACGCTGCGGAACGTCTCGGCACCGCGTGACGGCGACACGATCCGTCTGACCCTGGACGCGGACCTGCAGTGGCACGTCCAGAAGGCGGTGCAGTCCGCCAAGGACTCCTCGGGTGCGCAGAGCGCGTCCGCGGTCGTGTTGGACGCCCGGACCGGCGAGGTCCGCGCGATGGCCAACGACAACACCTTCAACCCCGCGGTGGGGATCGGCGCCGAGCTCGAGCGCGGGGCCGACCTCGGTAACCCGGCGATCACCTCGCCGTTCGAGCCCGGGTCGGTGCAGAAGATCATCACCGCCGCCGCGGCGATCGAGGCCGGGCTGACCGATCCCGGGGAGGTCCACTCCGTCGACGGGAGCATCAGCATGGAGGGGGTGACCGTCTCCGATGCGTGGCAGCACGGTCCCACGCCGTACACGACCACGGGCATCTTCGGGAAGTCCTCCAACGTCGGGACCCTCATGCTGGCCCAGCGGGTCGGCAAGGAGCCGTACTCGGAGTACCTGGAGAAGTTCGGGTTGGGGCAGCGCTCCGGGATCGAACTCGCCGGTGAATCGGACGGGTTGGTGCCCGACCTGCAGAACTGGCAGGGCGGTACCTTCGCCAACCTGCCGATCGGCCAGGGGTTGTCCATGACGACCCTGCAGATGGCGGGCATCTATCAGACGATCGCCAACGACGGGGTCCGGGTGCCGCCCCGGATCGTCGCCGAGCGGGTGGACCCGGACGGTGAGACCCATGCGTCCGAGCGACCGGAGGGCGAGCGGGTGGTGAGTGAGCAGACCGCTCGCACGGTGCGTGACATGTTCCGCTCGGTGGTCCAGTCCGGGCCGGGAGCACAGGCGGGAACCGGCCCTCAGGCCGCGGTGGCCGGGTACCAGATCAGCGGTAAGACCGGCACGGCCCAGCAGATCGACCCGTCGTGTGCGTGCTACTCCAACTCCCGGTACTGGATCACCTTCTCCGGGATCCTGCCCGCCGACGATCCGCGGTACGTGATCTCGATCATGCTCGACGCCCCCCAGCGCGGCACCCTCGGCGCGTCCGCCGCGCCGCTGTTCCACGACATCGCCTCCTGGCTGGTCAACCGGGACAACATCCCGCCGTCCGCCCCCGCAGCCGACCTGATCCTGCAGGCGCAGTGACCCGCGACCGGCAAGGTAGCGTGTAGCGGGTTCACGGGGGGTCACGGACAACGAGAGGCGGGTCGAGGACAGGCTATGACGACAGCGGCACAGCTGGCGGACGCGGTGCGCGCCGGCCTCCTCGGCGACAGGGCGGCAGCCCACACGGAGCTCACCGGCGCCACCATCCGGGCCCAGGACGCGATGCCCGGCACCCTCTTCGCGGCGCTGCCCGGAACCAGGATCCACGGCGCCTCGTTCTGTGCGACCGCGGTCGAGGCGGGCGCCTCGGCGGTGCTCACCGACGC
>NZ_JAALEC010000119.1:0-4357 GCF_014145205.1 Dietzia sp. DQ11-44 | reverse complement strand
TCGCCCCGAGCGCCGGCGAGATGGCCCTGACCAGATCGCCCGCGCGGAGGCCGCGCTCCTGGGCGGCGGGGCTCACCGCGATGACGAACGGCACCTTCTCCGAGCCCCCGGCGGTGAGGAAGATGACACCGGCATCCCCACCGAGTCGGCCCTTGAGGTCGGACGCGAGGGTACGCAGGTCGCCCGCCGCTCCCCCCGGGACGTCGTGGGCGAGCACCCGGATCCCGTCGAGGTCCTCGGCCGCCGAGAGCAGGTCCCCGGCCCGCGAGGCGAGCTGGGCGGCACGCATCGACTCCAGTGCCTTCTCAGCCTCCCGCAGCTTCGCGGTCAGCGCGGCCACCCGGTCGGGCAGTTCGTCGGCGGGCGCCTTGAGCGAGGTGGCCAGGCCCGACACGAGAGCGCGCTCACGGGCCTGGTGCCGGTAGGCGTCCATCCCGACGTACGCCTCCACGCGCCGGATACCCGATCCGACCGAGGCCTCGCCCAGCAGACTCACCGGGCCGATCTGCGCGGAACTGGACACGTGGGTGCCTCCGCACAGTTCCATCGAGAACGGTCCGCCGATCTCCACCACCCGGACCAACGACCCGTAGTTCTCCCCGAACAACGCCATCGCGCCCATCCGCCGGGCCTCGTCGAGGCTGGTCTCGATCGTGTTCACGCCGTAGTCGGCGTCGACGGCGGCGTTGGTGATCTCCTCGACCTGCGCGAGGACGTCCGCCGGGATGGAACCCGACCAGTTGAAGTCGAACCGCATGTACCCCGGCTTGTTGAGCGAGCCGGCCTGGACGGCCTCCGGTCCGAGGATCTGACGAAGTGCGGCGTGCACGAGGTGGGTGGCCGAGTGGCCCTGAGTGGCCCCCTTGCGCCACTCCGGGTCGACGGCCGCGGTGACGAGCTGGCCGGCCTCGACCTCGCCGCCCGTGAGGACGCCCTTGTGGATCCAGAGCTTCTTCCCGATCTTCTGCACGTCGTCGACCTGCATCTGGAAACCAGCGGTGGAGATCATCCCGCGGTCACCGAGCTGGCCACCGGACTCGGCGTAGAACGGTGTGCGGTCGAGCACGAACTCCACCGCGTCTCCCTCGCGCGCGACGTGGACGGCCTCTCCGCCGGAGACGATGCCCAGGAGGGTGGACTCGTCGGTGAGTTCGGTGAAGCCGGTGAAGACGGTCTCACCGGCGTCGAGGAAGTCGCGGTACACCGACAGGTCGGCGTGGGCGTGCTTCTTGGACCGCGAGTCGGCCTTGGCCCTGGCGCGCTGCTCGGACATGAGGGAGCGGAAGCCCTCCTCGTCGACCTGCAGTCCGGCCTCGGAGGCCATCTCGAGGGTGAGGTCGATCGGGAAACCGTGCGTGTCGTGCAGGGCGAACGCCTGGCGGCCGGTGAGCACCGCCGCGCCGGAGGCCCTGGCGTCCTCGGCGGCACGCTCGAAGAGTTGGGTTCCCGACTCGAGGGTCTTGAGGAAGGCGACCTCCTCGGCCACGGCGATGCGCTCGATGCGCTCGTAGCCGGCGATCGTCTCGGGGAAGGACGGGCCGATCGCCTCCTTCACGGTGGCCATGAACTCGGCCATCGTGTCACCGGTCGCGCCCAGGAGTCGGACGGACCGGACGATGCGCCGCAGCAGCCGCCTCAGGATGTACCCGCGCCCCTCGTTGCCGGGGGTCACGCCGTCGGAGATGAGCATGTACGCCGTCCGCGCGTGGTCCGCGATCACCCGGAAGCGGACGTCGGAGGCGTTGTCCACCCCGTACCTGGTGCCGGAGAGCCGCTCGGCGGTGTCGATCACCGGGCGGAGCAGATCGGTCTCGTAGACGTTCTCGACGTCCTGGAGCAGGAACGCGACGCGCTCGATCCCCATCCCGGTGTCGATGTTCTGCTTGGGTAGCGGGCCCAGGATCTCGAACGCGTCCTTGCCGGTGCCCTCACCGCGCTCGTTCTGCATGAACACGAGGTTCCAGATCTCGATGTAGCGGTCCTCGTCCGCCTCCGGTCCGCCCTCGACCCCGTACTCCGGTCCGCGATCGTAGAAGATCTCAGAGCACGGACCGCAGGGCCCGGGGACGCCCATGGACCAGTAGTTGTCCGCCATGCCGCGGCGTTGGATGCGACCCTCGGGGATGCCGACCACGTCGCGCCAGATGCCGTAGGCCTCGTCGTCGTCGAGATACACGGTGACCCACAGCAGCCCCGGGTCGATACCGAAACCCCCGTCGTCCAGGGACGAGGTGAGCAGCGACCACGCGTGGCGGATCGCCCCCTCCTTGAAGTAGTCGCCGAACGAGAAGTTGCCCGCCATCTGGAAGAAGGTGTTGTGGCGCGTGGTGATGCCCACCTCCTCGATGTCGAGGGTGCGCACGCACTTCTGGATGGAGGTCGCGGTGGCGTGCTCCGGGGTCTCCTGGCCGAGGAAGTAGGGCTTGAAGGGGACCATCCCGGCGTTGACGAACAACAGGTTCGGGTCGTCCAGGACCAGTGATGCGCTGGGGACCTCGGCGTGACCGGCCCTGACGAAGTGGTCGAGGAATCGGCGCCGGATCTCATGGGTCTGCACAGGGGGCCTCACTGGTGGTCTACGGAGGTGGTCGGACGACTGCCCAGCCTACCGGCGCGCCCCCGGGGATCGAGGAACGGACCGCGGGAGCCCGCAGACGACACGGGCACGGACCCCGCGTGCGGGGCCCGTGCCCGTGGACCGGCTCGAGAAGAGGTGGTGTGTCAGCGCGGCATCGGGGGCAGGATGATGCCGAAGTTGGCCGCGGTGATGAACGCCTCCTGGGGAAGCAGCCCCAGGCTGTGCGCGCCGGTCCCCCACACGCCGACCGAGGTGGCCACGCCGACCAGGGTCGAGAAGATGCTGGCGATTCCGCTCATGATTCCTCCGAGAGTGCTTGCGTCCATGGATACCTGGATGTTGCTCGTGTTCATACAGGCCTCATGAGTTTCACATATCCGGGCGGGGGCGGCTAGGTCTTCCCCCGGACGATCGTTCGCAGCCGGGTCAGCCTGGCGGCCAGTTCTCGTTCGTGTCCGTGGCCGGCGGGCGCGTAGTAGTCCCGACCCACGAGCTCGTCGGGAGGGTACTGCTGTGTGACCACCCCGGCCGGGGACTGGTGCGCGTAGAGGTAGCCGACTCCGTTGCCCAGCCCCTTGGCCCCGGCGTAGTGACCGTCCCGGAGGTGACGGGGGACCTCACCGACTCCCCCGGCGCGGACATCCGCCATCGCCGCGTCTATCGCGGAGATCACCGAGTTGGACTTGGGCGCGGTCGCCAGATGGATGGTGGCCTGGGCCAGGGCGAGCCGGCATTCGGGCAGCCCCACCTTCTGCACGACCTCCGCCGCCGCGGACGCGGCGAGCAGTGCGGTGGGATCCGCCATCCCGATGTCCTCGCTCGCGTGCACCACCAGGCGCCGGGCGATGAACCGGGGGTCCTCCCCCGCCACCAGCATCCGCGCGAGGTAGTGCAGAGCCGCGTCGGCGTCCGACCCGCGGATCGATTTGATGAACGCGCTCGTGACGTCGTAGTGCTGATCCCCGTCACGGTCATAGCGGACCGGTGCCGCGTCCAGGCTCAGCTCGACCGTCTCCGGGGTCACCACGTCGTCCTCGGCGGCCCCCGCGGCGGCCTCGAGGATCGTCAGGCTCCGCCGTGCGTCCCCGCCGGAGAGCCGGACGATGTCCTCCACCGCGGCGTCGGTCACCTCGAGCGCCCCCGCGTAACCCCGGTCGTCCGACACGGCGCGCCGGATCACCGTGGCCACCCCCGCCTGGTCCAACCCCTGCAGTTCGGCGATGAGGGAACGACTCAGCAGCGGAGCGATCACCGAGAAGTGCGGGTTCTCCGTGGTCGCGGCCACCAGGAGCACGATGCCGTTCTCCACCGCGGCGAGGAGCGCGTCCTGCTGGCTCTTCGAGAACCGGTGGACCTCGTCGATGAACAACACGGTGCGCCGGCCGTGGATCTGGCGTGTCCGCGCGTCCTCGATCACCGCCCGGACGTCCTTGACCCCGGCGCTCAGGGCGGACAGGGCCACGAAGTGTCGGCCGGACGACGTGGCCACGAGGTTGGCCAGCGTCGTCTTGCCCGTCCCGGGCGGCCCGTAGAGGATCACCGAGGACCCTCCCCGGCCCTCGACCAGTCGTCGCAACGGCGAATTGGCGCGGAGCAGGTGCTGCTGTCCGACCACCTCGTCCAGCGTGCGCGGTCTCATCCGCACCGCCAGCGGGGCCGACGGGTCGACCGGCGGCGGAGCCGACCCCTCCCCCTGGCCCGGTCCCGCGTCCCCGGCCGCGAACAGCCCTGCGTCATCGCTCACGCGCCCCAGGCTACCGACGGCCCCCGACACCGCCC
>NZ_JAALEC010000118.1:0-2881 GCF_014145205.1 Dietzia sp. DQ11-44 | reverse complement strand
CAGCTCCCGCTCGTCCCTGCCGGTGGCGCGGGCGGCCACCGAGGCCATCTCGCCCTCGGACCACTTGCCCGCGTCGATCCCCGCGCGGGCCTGCAACGCGGCCATGTGGTGGCGGCCGGGCCACAGCGGGGCCACGGTGTACGGGTCGAGCTGCAGCGCCAGCGCCGAGTCGAGGTCGGTGCTCGCCGAGGCCTTGCCGAACCCGTAGACCAACGCGGTGTCGGCCTGGCCTGTGGCGATCTTGAGGTAGGCCTCGAAGAACGCCCAGGCGGCGTCCATCTCCACGTGCGACTCGCAGATGGGAGGGAACGCGCCGATGGTGTCGACGGCGGAGATGAAGGAGAAGGCCCGGCCGGCGAGGTAGTCGGAGGAACCGGAGCACCAGAACTCGATGTCGGTGCGGTCCAGCCCGGTCTGCCGGTAACACTCGGCGAAGACGGGCGCGAGCATCTCGACACCGTTGGTGGTGCCGAAGGTGGACTCTGTGTGTCGGGCGTGGGCGAAACCGACGACGGCCACGTCCCGGGGTGCGGTGGGGGTCACGGGTGTCCTCTACAGGTGATCGGCGTAGGTGTCGGGGTCGGCGTCGGGATCGCCGGTCGGCTCGAAGTGGGTGATGGCCTTCATCGAGGCAGGGCGGTCGGCCTCGGGCGTCCACGCCGCCCGTACCCGCATGCCCATGCGCACCTCCGAGGCCTCGCAGCCCAGCACGAGGTGCTGGATGGGGACGTCGGACCCGTCCAGGAGGATGTACGCGGTGACGTACGGGGGCGTGATCTCCTGACCGGCGAACGGCACGTTGACGATGCCGAACGTGGTGACCGTGCCGACGCCGGAGACCTCCACGTACTCGCCCATGGCCACCCCGTCGGAGGGGCAGTAGTCGCGCGGCGGGACGTAGACCTCGGGTCCGTTGGAGCGACGCCGCCCGAGCACACGGCCCTGCACGATGGCCCGGAGGAACTCGCTCTCGGCGGGACCCGCGGTGTGGGTCACCGAGAGGCCGATCGGGGTGACGACCATGGTGACGGGCTCACCCCCGGAGGGCTGCGGGACCTCGTCGTCGTCGCCCTGATCGGTGCCGCCCGGGTCGTCCCCACCCGCCACGTCCACGGGGACCACGCACGCGATGTCGTGGATGGTCCCGGTCCGCTCGGCGGACCACCGCAGCCGCACGCGCATCCCCGAGCTCACGTCCTCGGGGCCGTCGGCGGCGAGGGGCAGCAGGATGGCGGTGTCGGCGCCGTCGAACCGGACCAGGGCCCAGGCGAACGGCGAGTCGAGCGGGTTGACGTCGGTGGGTTCGGGAACCCAGGTCCAGACGACGACGACGCCGTCGATCCCGGTCCCGGAGCCCACCTCGACGAAGTCCGTCAGGGCCTCGTGCGTGTGGGGGTCGAACTCCACCGGCGGCAGGTGCACGGCGCCGCGGGAGTCGCGGACCCCCACGAGTCGGCGGTCGCGCAGGCCGGTGAAGAACGCGCCCAGGACCGGTCCGGTCGACCGCGTGTAAGCGAAGGACGGGGCGAGCGGGGCCTCGAGCACGGCCTCGTCGGGCGGGGTGATGTCGACAACGATCTCTCTGGATGTCACGCCACAAGTAGAACACGTTCCACTGCGCCGTGTGTGACTTTTCGTGAGCCGGACACCGTCGCGGGGCGGTCTGGGTCACACTGGTCCCCATGAAATTCGCCTTGCAGCTCGGATACTGGGGCGCCCAGCCGCCCACCACCCACGCCGACCTCGTGGTGGCCGCGGACAGGGCGGGGTTCGACACCGTCTTCACCGCCGAGGCCTGGGGTTCGGACGCGTTCACCCCGCTCGCCTGGTACGGCTCGCTCACCGAACGCATCCGCTTGTCCACGGCGGTGGTGCAGCTGTCCGCCCGGACGCCCACGGCCACCGCGATGAGCACCATGACCCTGGACCACCTCTCCGGTGGCCGGTTCTGCCTGGGCCTGGGCGTCTCCGGTCCGCAGGTGGTGGAGGGCTGGTACGGCCAGCCGTTCACCAGGCCGTTGGCCCGGACGCGGGAGTACATCGACATCATCCGCGCGGTGCTCCGCCGCGAGGCCCCCGTGACCTCCGACGGGCCCGCGTACGCCCTGCCGTACCAGGGGCCGGGCGCCTCCGGACTGGGCAAACCGCTCAAGTCGATCCTCCACCCGCTGCGCGAGGACGTGCCCATCTGGCTGGGGGCCGAGGGGCCCAAGAACGTGGCACTCGCCGCCGAGATCGCGGACGGGTGGCTGGGGTTCCTGGCCTCGCCGCGGACCGCGCACGAGTTCAACGCGTGGCTCGACGAGGGCTTCGCCCGACCCGGCGCGCGGCGGACCCGGGAGGACTTCGAGGTGGCGTTCCTGTGCCAGCTTCACATAACGCAGGATCGGCGCGCGGTCCTCGACGCGTACAAGCCGTTCACCGCGCTCTACGCCGGCGGCATGGGCGCGGAGGAGAAGAACTTCCACGCCGAGGCGTTCCGCCGGATGGGCTTCGCCGACGACGTCGACCGCATCACCGAGCTGTTCCGCTCCGGGCGCAAGGAGGAGGCCGCGGCGGCGGTCCCGGACGAGATGGTCGAGGCCACCGCGATCATCGGCGACGAGGACTCGGTGCGGTCGCAGATCGCCGAGTGGGAGGCCGCGGGTGTGACCATGCTCGTGGTGACGGCCCGCTCGGTGGAGGAGATCGAGTCTCTGAGCCGGTTGATGGACTGATCGCCGGCGGGACGGGCCTCGGGAGGGGCGGCCGGGGGGTTCCGCCGGTCGGTCAGCGGGGCGGGTTGACGCGCACCGGCTCGCCGGCGTGGTCCACCACGAGAAAGCCGCTCTGGTGGACGTCGTTGCTCACGTGGACGGTGTAGGTCGGCCGCCCCGCCTCA
>NZ_JAALEC010000117.1:0-2299 GCF_014145205.1 Dietzia sp. DQ11-44 | reverse complement strand
TCCGCCGGTCAGGACGCCCGTGCGACCGCGTGCGGCGGACAACCCCGCGGCGGCCGTGGCGAGCGCGGTGCTCCACGGGACCGGGACCAGGCCCCCGTCCCGGCCGCGGATCATCGGGGTGGTGAGGCGGTCGGGTTGCGTGGCGTGGGCGAAGGCCCACCGGCCCTTGTCGCAGTTCCACTCCTCGTTGACGTCCGGGTCGTCGCCGGCCAGCCTGCGCAGGACCTTCCCGCGGCGGTGGTCCGTCCGCTGCCCACAGCCGCTGGCGCAGTGCTCGCAGACGCCGGGGCTCGAGACCAGGTCGAACGGGCGCGCCCGGAAGCGGTAGGCGGCACCGGTGAGCGCCCCGACGGGGCAGATCTGGACGGTGTTGCCGGAGAAGTAGGACTCGAAGGGCTCGTCCCCGAAGACGCCCACCTGCTGCTGGGATCCCCGTTCCATCAGGTCGATGAACGGGTCGCCCGCGATCTGGTCCGAGAACCGGGTGCACCGGGCGCACATCACGCACCGCTCGCGGTCGAGCAGGACCTGCGCCGAGATCGCGATGGGCTTGGGGAACGTGCGCTTGACCTCGGTGAACCGGGAGTGCCCGTGGCCGCTGGAGAGTGCCTGGTTCTGGAGCGGACACTCACCGCCCTTGTCGCAGACGGGGCAGTCCAGCGGGTGGTTGATCAGCAGGAGCTCCATGACCCCGCGTTGGGCCTTGTCCGCGATCTCGGAGGTGAACTGGGTGCGCACCACCATGTCCTCGGTGACCGGGGTGGTGCAGGAGGTCACGGGTTTGGGGGCGCCCTCGACCTCGACGATGCACTGGCGGCACGCGCCGGCCGGCTCGAGCAGCGGATGGTCGCAGAACCGCGGGATCTGAACGCCGAGGCGTTCGGCGGCGCGGATCACCAGCGTGCCGGCGGGCACGGAGACCCGGCGACCGTCCACGGTGAGGGTGACCAGATCCTCGTCCCCGTCGGGTTTCAGGTCGGCGACGGTGTCGTCGGCGCGCGGGGTGATCTTGTTGGGCACGCGGTCGTCGGGGGTCATCGGGCCACCTCCTCGGTCCGGGCGAAGACGGTCGAGCGGCTGTGGTCGAAGGGACAGCCGTCGGGGATGTGGGCCAGGTACTCGTCCCGGAAGAGCGCGATGGACGACATGATGGGAGCGCCGGCGGCGTCCCCGAGCGCGCAGAACGACTTGCCGACGATGTTGTCCGAGATGTCGAGCAGCCGGTCCAGGTCGCTCTCCCTCGCGGTGCCGTCCTCGAGCCTGCGCATGATCTGCACCAGCCAGAACGTGCCCTCACGGCAGGGTGTGCACTTGCCGCAGGACTCGTGGGCGTAGAACTCCGACCAGCGCAGCACGGCCCTCACCACGCAGGTCGTGTCGTCGAAGATCTGCAGCGCCTTGGTGCCGAGCATGGAGCCCTCGGCCGCGCATCCCTCGTAGTCCAGGGGCATGTCCAGCTGGGCGTCGGTGAGGATCGGGGTGGAGGAACCGCCGGGGGTCCAGAACTTGAGCGTGTGCCCCTGCCGGATGCCGCCGGCGTGGTCCAACAGTTCCCGCAGGGTGATGCCGAGGGGTGCCTCGTACTGGCCGGGCCGGGCCACATGCCCGGACAGGGAGTACAGCGTGAAGCCGGGGGACTTCTCCGAACCCATCGAGCGGAACCACTCGGGCCCGTGGTGGAGGATCGACGGGACGCTCGCGATGGACTCGACGTTGTTGACCACGGTGGGACAGGCGTAGAGGCCGGCGACGGCCGGGAACGGGGGACGGAGCCGGGGCTGCCCCCGACGGCCCTCGAGGGAATCGAGGAGCGCGGTCTCCTCACCGCAGATGTAGGCCCCGGCGCCCGCGTGGACCACGATGTCCAGGTCGAAGCCGCTGCCCAGGATGTCGCGCCCCAGGAACCCGGCCTCGTACGCCTCGGCGACCGCGGTCTGCAGCCGTCTGAGCACCGGTACCACCTCGCCGCGCAGGTAGATGAACGCGTGGGACGCCCGGATGGCGTACGCCGCGATCACCATGCCCTCGATCAGCACGTGGGGCGTGGCCAGCATGAGGGGCATGTCCTTGCAGGTCCCGGGCTCGGACTCGTCGGCGTTGACCACCAGGTAGTGGGGCTTGGCGGCGGGGTCGGAGGCCTCGGGGTCCTCGGGGGCGTCGGGGCCGGGGGCCTGCGGGATGAAGCCCCACTTGCGGCCGGTGGGGAACCCCGCCCCGCCTCGGCCGCGCAGACCCGCGTCGAGGACGGTGGAGATGACCTCGTCCGGGCCGGTGGCCAGGGCGCGTCGCAGACCCACGT
>NZ_JAALEC010000116.1:0-6579 GCF_014145205.1 Dietzia sp. DQ11-44 | reverse complement strand
GCGAGGCCGTCCGCGACGCGGCCCGGCGTGCCCGGGCCGCGTCGCGTGACCTGGCACTTCTCACCGCGGAACGCAAGAACGCGCTCCTGCTGGCGGCGGCCGACGCCCTGGTGGCCGCACAGGCGGAGATCCTCGGGGCCAACGCCCGCGATATCGAGGAGCAGGCGGCGGAGGGCACCGGCGAGGCCATGCTGGATCGCCTCCGTCTGACCGCCGACCGGATCGAGGGCATCGCCGGCGGTCTCAGGCAGGTGGCGGCATTGGCGGACCCGATCGGCACCGTCACCCGCGGCTCGACCCGCCCCAACGGTCTGCAGCTGCGTCAGGTCCGGGTGCCGCTGGGCGTGATCGGCATGATCTACGAGGGCCGGCCCAACGTCACCGTCGACGCGTTCGGTCTGGCGTTCAAGTCGGGCAACGCGGCGCTGCTGCGAGGGTCGCGCTCGGCCCGGCACTCCAACGAGGCGCTCGTGACGGTGCTGCGCGACGTCCTGGCCCGCCACGACCTCCCGGTGGAGGCGGTCCAGTTGCTGCCCTCGGCGGACCGGTCGTCCGTCACCCACCTGATCCAGGCGCGCGGTCTCGTCGACGTGGTGATCCCCCGCGGTGGCGCGGGTCTCATCCAGGCGGTGGTGGAGAACGCCAAGGTTCCGGCCATCGAGACCGGCACCGGTAACTGCCACCTCTACATCCACGGGGACGCCGACCTCGACGAGGCGATCAGGCTGCTGCTCAACGGCAAGACCCGCCGTTGCAGCGTCTGCAACGCCACCGAGACGGTGCTGCTCGACGAGGCCCTCGGCGACGCCGCCGTGGACCGGGTGGTGGGGGCACTGCAGTCCGCCGGCGTCACCGTGCACGGCGACCGCGAGGGACTCGTCCCCGCCGACGACGTGGACTGGGGCGAGGAGTACCTGAGCATGGACATCGCGCTGAAGGTGGTCGACGGCGTGGACGCCGCGATCGACCACATCGCCCGCTGGTCGTCGGGACACACCGAGGCGGTGGCCACGCGGAGCATCGAGGTGGCCGACGCGTTCTGTGCCCGGGTCGACGCGGCCGCGGTGATGGTCAACGCCTCCACCGCGTGGACGGACGGCGAGATGTTCGGCTTCGGCGCCGAGATCGGAATCTCCACCCAGAAACTGCACGCCCGCGGGCCCATGGGTCTCGAGGAACTCACCAGCACCAAGTGGATCGCCCACGGCAAGGGTCACGTGCGTCCCTGACGCGCGGCACCCGGGTCGACGGCCCACTACACGCGATTCCCACCGAAAGGACCCACCCATGGACCGAGCCCGGACCGCGCAACGACCGGCATTCGAGAGCATCGACCACGTGATCGAGAGTCTCGGGGCCCAGGGCTACCTGGCCGACCGCTCGACCGCGACGGTGGTGTACCTGGCCGACCGTCTGGGCAAGCCGCTGCTCATCGAGGGGCCGGCGGGCGTGGGCAAGACCGAGCTGGCCAAGGCCGTCGCCGCGGCCACCGAGGCCGAGCTCATCCGTCTCCAGTGCTACGAGGGCGTCGACGAGGCCAGGGCCCTGTACGAGTGGAACCACGCCAAGCAGATCCTGCGCATCCAGGCCGGCCAGGGGGAGGGATGGGACTCCACGCGGGACGACGTCTTCTCGGAGGAGTTCCTCCTGTCCCGGCCGTTGCTCACCGCCATCCGGCGCAGCGAGCCCACCGTGCTCCTGGTCGACGAGGTGGACAAGGCCGACATCGAGATCGAGGGCCTGCTGCTCGAGGTGCTCAGCGACTTCGCTGTGACGATCCCCGAGCTCGGGACGATCCAGGCGGTCCGCAAGCCGTTCGTGGTCCTGACCTCCAACGCGGCCCGCGAACTCTCCGAGGCGCTCAAGCGGCGCTGCCTCTACCTGCACCTGGATTTCCCGACCCCCGAACTGGAGCGCAAGATCCTCGGTTCGCGGGTGCCGGAGCTCGACGACCGGCTGGCCGAGCAACTGGTCCGGGTGGTCGGTGTGCTGCGAGCCATGGCGCTCAAGAAGGTGCCGAGCGTGTCCGAGACCATCGACTGGGGCCGCACCCTGGTCGCTCTGGGCCTGGACACGATCGACGACGAGACGGTCCTGCAGACCCTCGGAGTGGTGCTCAAGCACCAGTCCGACCAGCTCCGCGCGGCCGCCGAGCTGCGGCTCAACTAACGTGCGGCGATCAGGAGGTCAGGCGAGATGACCACGCGTGCGCCCGGCGGGTTGTCCGGGCACCTCGTCGACTTCGTCGACGCCCTGCGCCGCAAGGGCATCCCCGTGGGGCCGAGTGAGGCGGTCGACGCGGCCGCGGCGATGGTCCACATCGACCTGCTCGACCGTGCGGCGCTCAGAGAGGCGCTCGCCGCCACGATCCTGCACAAGCCCACCCACCGAGGCGTGTTCGACCAGCTCTTCGACCTGTGGTTCCCCGCCGCGATCGGGGCGCACTCCGCCTCGGACGGGGTGGCACTCGAGGTGGAGATCCCGACGGACGACGACGGCAAGGTGGACCCGGAGGCGCTCAACGAACTCATCGCCTCGCTTCTGCTCGAGGACACCGAGGAGTCGCGGGCCAGGGCCCGGGCGTTGGCCGAGCTCCTGGTGGAACAGCTCGGCTCGTACGACTCGGCGAGCGGTCCGCGCTACTCCGCCTATCAGGCCCTCAGTCCACTGGACACCAGCGCGATCATGCAGAAGATCCTCGACGGCCTGATGGGGGCCGATCCCTTCGACCCGGACGGTTCCAAGCGCCACGCCGAGAAATCCGCGGCCGCCAACTCGGCGGCGGACATGGTCAGGGGTTTCCTGCGCGAGGTCGCCGACGAGACCCGGCGCCGCACCGCGGAGACGGTGGGTCGAGACCGGGTGGCCGACTACGCGGTGGGTCCCGCGGCGGAGCAGGTGGACTTCCTGCGGGCCAACGACCAGGACCTGCAGACGTTGCGTCGGCGGGTGGGTCCCCTCGCACGTCAGCTCGGTAGTCGCCTGGCCGCGCGGCGTCGTCGTCACCGACAGGGTGCGATCGACATGCGCAAGACGATGCGCCGGTCCATGTCCACCGGCGGGGTGCCGGTGGAGCTGGTGCTGCGCAAGCCCCGGCCGGCGCGCCCCGAGTTGGTGGTGTTGTGCGACGTGTCCGGGTCCGTGGCCGGCTTCAGTCACTTCACGCTCCAGCTGGTGCACTCCCTGCGTGAGCAGTTCTCCCGCGTGCGGGTCTTCGCCTTCGTCGACACCACCGACGAGGTGACCTCGTTCTTCGAGACCGGGTCGGACCTGGGATCGGCGATGAGCCGGATGGTGCGCGAGGCCGAGATCGTCACCTACGACGGGCACTCCGACTACGGGCACGCGCTCGAGGGGTTCGCGGACCGCTACGCCCACACGCTCACCCGCACGGGTTCGCTGCTCATCCTGGGCGACGGGCGCAACAACTACCGCGACCCGGCCGTGGAGGCGCTCGAGTTCGTCAGCGAGCGCGTCGGGCACACCCACTGGCTCAATCCGGAGCCCAGGAGGCAGTGGGGAACCGGTGACTCGGCGGCCAGGCTGTACTCCCAGTACGTCCCCATGCACGAGTGCCGCAACGTCGAGCAGCTCACGGCGGTCGTCGCGGGCCTGCTGCCCGTGTGAGGGCGCGGACACGCGAGGGAGCGGAACGTGGTGCCGGACCGATAGACTCGGCGACCATGACCACGACGGGGACCGCCGCGGGCGCCGGACGCCGCATCGGAGTGATGGGCGGGACCTTCGATCCGATCCATCACGGTCACCTGGTGGCGGCCAGCGAGGTCGCCCACCGTTTCGGTCTCGACGACGTGGTGTTCGTCCCCACCGGGGAGCCGTGGCAGAAGCGGGGTCGTACCGTCTCGCCCGCCGAGGACCGGTATCTCATGACCGTCATCGCGACGGCCTCCAACCCCCGGTTCTCCGTCAGTCGCGTGGACATCGACCGGCGGGGCCCCACCTTCACCGTCGACACCCTCAGGGACCTGTTGCGTCAGAACCCCGGCGTCGAGCTGTTCTTCATCACCGGCGCGGACGCGTTGGAGAAGATCCTGACCTGGCGCGGCTGGGAGGAGATGTTCGAGCTCGCCACCTTCGTCGGGGTCTCGCGCCCCGGCTTCGAGTTGTCCGACACGCATCTCGCTCAGATCGGTGACGGCCGCGTGCACCTGCTCGAGATCCCCGCGCTGGCCATCTCCTCGACCGAGTGCCGACGGCGTGCGGCCGAGGACGCCCCGGTCTGGTACCTCGTCCCCGACGGGGTCGTCCAGTACATCGCCAAACGCAACCTCTACCGCCCCGAGGGCTCCACCAGGCTCGACGGGACCCCCGCCGCGACGGCTCCGGCACACCGCGAGCTCGTCCCCACCGACCACCACACCGAGGAGAACCATCAGTGACCGCTAGCCCCGAGGCCCTGGACATGGCGGGCATCGCCGCCCGCGCCGCAGACGAGAAGCTGGCCACGGACATCGTCGTGCTCGACGTCTCCGGCCAACTCATCATCACCGACTGCTTCGTCCTGGCCTCGGCCGAGACCGAACGTCAGGTCAACGCCGTCGTCGACGAGATCGAGGACAAGCTCCGCGAGGCGGGGCACAAGCCGCTGCGTCGGGAGGGCACTCGCGAGGGGCGCTGGGCGCTGCTCGACTACAACGAGGTGGTCGTCCACGTCCAGCACGTCGACGAGCGTGACTACTACTCGCTCGACCGTCTCTGGAAGGACTGCCCGGTCGTGGAGATCGAGGGTGTCGAGACCTCCGGCCGGCCCGAGTCCTCGACGAGCCGCGCCGACGACTCGCTCGCGCCGGAGGAGCCGCAACGGGATCAGGGGCTCTGACACCCCTGTGACCCGTCGTCTCATCCTGCTGCGCCACGGCCAGACGCACTACAACGCCTCGCTGCGGATGCAGGGCCAGTTGGACACCGAGCTCAGCGAGCTCGGTGTCCAGCAGGCCCATGCGGTCGGTCGCGCCCTGGCGCATCGTCGGCCGTGGACGATCCTCTCCTCCGACCTGCAGCGGGCACGCGAGACGGCCCGGGCACTGGCCTCGGAGGTCGGGCTCGACGTCCGGACCGATCCGCGCCTCCGGGAGACCGATCTGGGCACGTGGCAGGGGATGAGCCACTCCGAGGTCGACGAGCTGTGGCCCGACGCCCGGATGCGGTGGCGCAGCACCCCACGGTGGTCCCCGCCGGAGGGGGAGAGCCGACTCGACGTGGCCCGGCGTACCCGTCAGGTGGTCGACGAGCTTGTGGACGCCTCACCGGGATGGAACGAGCACCCTGCTGTCCTCGTGGCCCACGGGGGAGCGATCGCCGCCCTCACCGCTGCCCTGATCGAGCTGCCGGTCGAGCAGTACCCGATCTTCAACGGTCTCGGGAACACCTGCTGGGTGCAGCTGTCCGCGCACCCGCGGCCCGAGGCCTCCTGGGGTGGACAGCCCGCGACGCTGGAGATCGGGCCGACGACCGACGGTGCCCGCGAGGTGCTCTGGCGACTCGACCAGTGGAATGCCGGTCTCACGCCCCCGGTGGTCCCGTCATGACCATTCGGTTGGTCACCGACTCGAGCGCCGACCTGCCCGAGGAGTGGGTCCGCGAGTTCGGCATCACCGTGGTGGGCCTGCACGTGGTCGAGGAGGGGGACCGGGCGGTCTCGACGGCCGCGGTGACCCCGGACGAACTGTCGGCGATCTACCAGGACCTCCTCGACGACCCGGACTGCACGGGCATAGTCTCCGTCCACCTCTCGCGTGATCTCTCCCGCACGTGGGAGTCGGCCGCCGACGCCGCCACGAGATTCGGCGGTCGCGTCCTGGTCTCGGACTCCAGGTGCGCCGGGATGGCGTTCGGCGCCGCGGTGGCCCAGTGCGCCTGGGCGGCGAACAACGGGCTAGGTTTGTCCGCCACCTACGAGCTCGCCGAGCGGATCTGCCGGGGAGCGTCCACCTTCGCCGCTCTGGAGTCGCTGGAGAGCCTGCGCCGTGGGGGCCGGATCAGCGCCGTCGCCGCCCTCTTCGGTAGCGCGCTGGCAATGCGTCCGATCATCGTGTTGCGTGGTGGTTCGGTCGACCTGGCCGCCAAGGCCAGGACCACGACCAAGGCCCACGAGAGGCTGCGCGCGCTGCTGCGCGACGAGGTCGGCCGGGGCGATGTCCTGGTGGTCGTCCACCAGCACGAGGCACTGGAGCGGGCCCGGGAGATGGCCACCGAGATCCGCAAGGAGACCCCGTTCCCCGAGCGGGTTCTCGTCGTCGAGTTCGACGAGGTCCTGGCCTGGCACCTGGGGCCCGGGACCGTGGGGGTCTCGGTGACCGACCTCGTCGACACCGCATTCCCCATCCCCGCGGTCTCTCCACAGGACGACGACTGAGGAACCTCCGCGGGGTCCGGGAGGGCCCGCCGCCGGGCTAGCGTCGGCCCATGTTCCCCGACACCCGGACTCGTCCCGCGGACCCCGGTGATCCCGCCCGCGAGGCCGCGCTGCACAGGCTCTCGAGTGTGACTGCCCCGGCGGGCCCGGCCACCGTTCCCTGGGCCGGCGCGGATCCGGACGGGGAGCGGCCCGAACGGGTG
>NZ_JAALEC010000115.1:0-6997 GCF_014145205.1 Dietzia sp. DQ11-44 | reverse complement strand
GGCTCGGGTGCCGGCGGGGGTGCCGGCGCCTCGCCCGGCGTGACGGGTCCCATCCACGCCCCGAGCTCCTCGCGCGTCCCGGCGAAGACGTTGAGGTCCACGGGGCCGGCGAAGCCCGGCACCTCGCCGGTCTCCGAGTTCTGCCAGAACAGCCACTCGCTCCAGCCACCGATCACGGGGAGCGTGGGCTCCGGCACCCCGTATTCGGCCAGCCACAGCGGGTACTCGGAGAACCGGGTGGTGTTGGCCATCCGGTCGATCCAGAAGAAGCGGTACGTGTAGATGATCGGGGTCCGCCCGGTGAGGTGCTGGAGTTCGGTGAGGAAGACGTGCGTCCACTCGATCAGCTCCTCCGGGTTCTTGCCCTCGTCGGTCTCGATGTCGAGCACCGGCGGCAGCTGGGCGCCTCCCACGGACTGCAGGCGGGTGGCGAAGGCGCGGGCCTGGACCGCGGGATCCATCGCGGGGCGGGCCTTGTGGTAGCTGCCCACGGCCATGCCGGATGCCCGGGCCTGCTCGACGTCGGCCTCGTAGTAGCGGTTCGCGGGGCCGGTGCCCTCGGTGGCCTTGATAAAGGCGAAGGACTGGCCGGACGCGGCGGCCGCGTGCCAGTCGACCGGCGCGCCGTGCGGGTGTTGCCAACTCGAGGAGTCGACGCCGCGGGCCAGGCCGTCGAAGACGGGGGAGAGGGGGATGACGGCGTCGGCCCGGGGGGATATGACGACGACGAGGAGTCCGAGAGCCAGGGCCGCCGCGGAGGCGAGGGCCACGAGAAGGCGGGGGAGAGGGGCACGGCGGGCTGGCTGACCGGCTGGTGTCATGGGGTGAGTATCAATTAGTAACACCTGTCACACAAGCAACTCGCGCAACTTCGCTGGGATTTCTTCGCCCAGCACCGGCGCGACGGGGGTGGCGTGGGTCACGGATCCGTCACAACCGGTAACACGCTGTCCCACTGGTGCGATCAGGTGTTTTCCCACCTCTATTGTTGGAGTCGCCCCACCGTTCCAGTCGGGAGTCCCCTCGTGTCCGATGCAGTAGATTGTTCTACCCCTCGCTACCGTCACGACCTCGTCGCCGAAGTCGACGGTCCGGCCGATGACGCGGTTCTCGAGGTGTCCGTGGTCGAGAAGGCGGTGCTCGACGAGAACGGTGCCGGGCGCGGGGTGCCCGAGCTCGTCCTGCGGACGGGTGTCGACGGCATCGCGCTCACGGATCGCGACCAGGTTCTCCGTCTCCAGGCAGTGATCAACCGGGCCGTCAACCAGTGGCGCGACGCCGCCTCGCACCTGCCCTGAGCGCTCGCTCGATCCCGCCTACTCGACCCTGATCCCCGCTTCGCCGATCAGTGCCAGTCCGACCCCGACGACCTGCTCCGGCGAGATGATCGCCCCCCGGAGCGCGGACGCCCCCCGCACGTCCTCCAACTCGGCACCCCTCAGGTCCGCCGCGGTGAACGTGGCCCGGTCGAGGCTCGCGCCCCGCAGGTCGGCGCCGTCCGTCGACAGGTCCGCCACCCGCGCCTCCAGCAGGTCCGCCTGCCTGCAGCGGGTGGCGGACAGGCGCACCCTCTGGAGCCGGGCCATCCGCAGGTTGATCATGTCGGCGTGGCAGTCCTCGAAGGACACGTCGGTCAGTCTGGCGTCGGACAGGACCAGGCCGGTGAGCCGGCACCCGGTGAATCTGACCCGGGTGAACGTGGCCCCGTCGGCGACCATCCCGGACAGGTCGCAGCCGCTGACCACGACGTCGGTGAGGCGGAGCGAGTCGGCCCTGGCGCTGCTCAGTCTGATGCCCTCCAGTGTCGACTCTCGGATCTCCGCGCCGCCGATCAGCGCCGCGCCCTCGTCGGGGGAGGGGGCGTCCTCGGCGGTGGCACACACGCCGTCCCACAGCCCGTCCGGTTCGAGTTCGGACCGCGGCGACTGGAGTTGCTCCCGCCGCGGCAGTGACGGGGCGGCGGGCGGTCGGGGTGAGCCGGATCGGCGTCTGAGCGGTGGGGGCACGGCCGTCAGCCTAGGTGCCGGGTACGTCAGTCGAGATCGCAGAGGCGGGCGAACTGCACCCACTGGGCGTCGACGGCCGAGGGGTCGGGGGCGGGTTGGACGACCAGGCCCGAGATCCGGCTCGCCACGGCGGACAGGGCGTTGTCCTCGACTCCGTCGGCCAGGCGCCGCACCTCCTCGGAGCCGACTCCCGGGTCGACCTGACCGGTGACCAGCCTGTGGACCGGCCCGGCCAGGACCTCACACCCCGGTGTGGCGTCCGGGCCGGGGGAGGGGGCGGGAGTCCCGGCGGCGACGCTCGGTGTCGTGGTGGGGGCAGTGCCCGGTCCGGTGGTGGTCGTGGGTGATTCACCCGGCGTCACCTGCCCGCAGGCGCCGACGGCCAGGGCGAGGCCGAGACCCGCGACGATCGCACGGCCGGGCTGAAGTGCCGCTGCTCTCCGGTGCGCCATGCTCCGCAGGATAACCGGGCTGGGACTTTCGCGGGTTCAGGCGTACTCTCGGGGCATGGGTAGACAGATCTGTCTATGCAGAGTGGCGGTACGGACGGTACCGAGAGGTCGAGGAGGTCGGTCATGAGCCTGCGAGAGGTGTTCGCGTTCCCTGAGGTCGTCAACGACTATGCCGCCCGGTGCACTGCCGGGCTCGTCGTGACGCTCGCGGTGGTGACGATGCTCGCGCCGCCGCCGGCGCAGACCTGGCTCGCCGCGGCACTGGTCGTCGGCTTCGCCCTCCGGGTGGCCGGAGGGCCGCGGTACTCACCGTTCGGCAGGCTCTCGGTGCACGTACTGGCCCCCAGGGTCAGCTCCGAGCCCAAGCTGGTCGCGGGTGCACCTAAGCGGTTCGCCCAGACGATCGGCCTGGTCATGTCCTCGGTCGCGCTCGGGTTGTTCCTGGGCGGGTTGACGGGGGCGGGGGTCGTGGTCCTGGGCGTGCTGGTGGCCGCCGCCCTCGCCGAGGCGGCCCTGGGGTTCTGCCTGGGGTGCTGGATGTACGGCCAACTGCAGCGGGTCGGTGTCGTGTCGGAGGACGCCTGCGTCGACTGCGCCGACATCTGGGCCCGGCCCGGGATGACCGCGCGCAACTGAGACCTGCTCGCAACCGGGACACCGTCACTCCGCGTTACTGTGGAGGACATGACTTCCCCGTCCGAGAACCACGAGTCGTACGGCGACGACCCCCGGGGCCACGGCTCGGCGTACGGCACCCCGTCGGACTCCGGCGACCGGTTCTCTCCCTACGGGACGCAGTCCTACGAGAGCCCCTCGTTCGGGCACCAGCAGTTCGACCAGCAGCAGTTCGAGCAGCAGCCGTTCGAGCAGCAGCCCTACGGCGCCCATTTCTACGGGGCCCAGCCGTTCGGGACTCAGCCTTATGGGACGGAGCCCTACGGCACGCAGCCCTACGGCACGCAGCCCTACGGCGTGGAGCCTTACGGCGTGCAGCCCTACGGCTCACCGGGCTATGGCGCGATGCACCCGTACGCGCCGGCCTACGGGGCGTCGCGCAAGGAACCGGCGCTCTCGCTGGTGTTGTCCTTCTTCCTGCCCGGGCTGGGCACGCTGATCAACGGCCAGGCAGGCAAGGGGATCGGCATCATGGCCGGCTACTTCCTCGGCATCCTGCTGTCCGTGGTCCTGATCGGGATCCCGATCATGCTCGGGTTCTGGGTCTGGGGGATGGTCGACGCCTATTCGGGCGCCAAGGAGTACAACGCCCGGAACGGCTTCTACTGAGAGACCGGTCGCCGGACCTTCCGTAACCTGGTCGCATGACAGCGACCGAGATCACCACGACCGACGACTCGCGCCCCTCGGGCCTCGACCTCCAGTACGTCGACCGGGACGTCCGTCCCCAGGACGACCTCTACCAGCACGTCAACGGCACCTGGATCCGCGATCACGTGATCCCCGCGGACCGGCCCATCGACGGTGCCTTCCTCGCCCTGCGCGACCTGTCCGAGGAGCGGGTGCGGGACATCATCACCGACGCCCCCGTGGACTCGCGGATCGGGGCGTTCTACGCCTCCTTCATGGACACCGACGCGGTCGAGGCCGCGGGCGTCGCCGCGCTCGCCCCCGACCTGGCGGAGATCGACGGCGCGACCGACGCCGACTCGCTGGCCCTGGCCATGGCGCGGCTGGAGAAGGTGGGCGTCGGCGGTCTGATCGGCGCCTACGTCAACAACGACGCCAAGAACTCCACCGAGTACATCCTCTACCTGGTGCAGTACGGCATCGGACTGCCGGACGAGTCCTTCTACCGCGAGGATCAGTACGCGGAGCTGCGCGACCAGTACACGGATCACATCGCGCGGATGCTCGTGCTCGCGGGACTGTCGGGAGACGAGGACGCCCGCACCCGCGCCGAACGGATCGTCGCGCTGGAGACCCGCATCGCCTCCGCGCACTGGGATGTGGTGGCCCGCCGCGACGCCGACAAGACCTACAACCCCGTCACCTGGGACGAGCTCCCCGGCCTGGCGCCCGGATTCCCCTGGCACGACTGGGCCCGTGAGGTGGGCGGCTCGGAGGAGACCTTCGGCCGCGTCGTGGCCATGCAGCCCGACTTCCTCACCGCGGTCGCCGAACTGTGGTCGACCGAACCACTGGAGACGTGGAAGGAATGGCTGCGGTGGCGGGTCCTCGGCTCGCGCGCGCCCTACCTGACCAGCGACCTGGTCGAGGAGGACTTCCGCTTCTACGGCACCGCGATGTCCGGCACGGAGGAGATCAAGGCCCGGTGGAAGCGGGGCGTCGCCGCGGTCGAGGCGGCCCTCGGCGAGGAGGTGGGTAAGGAGTACGTGGCCCGCCACTTCCCACCCGGCCACAAGGCCCGGATGGTCGAGCTGGTGGAGAACCTCACCGCCGCCTACCGCTACTCCATCGCGCGGTTGCCGTGGATGACGCCGGAGACCCGCGAGCGGGCGCAGGAGAAGCTCGAGGCGTTCGTGCCCAAGATCGGCTACCCGGAGAAGTGGCGCGACTACTCGGCGCTCGAGGTGCGCCCGGACGACCTGCTGGGCAACGTGCGGCGGTCGGCCGAGTTCGAGCACCGCTACGAACTGGGCAAGCTCGGCGGCCCGGTCGATCGCGGCGAGTGGCACATGACCCCGCAGACGGTCAACGCCTACTACAACCCGGTGATGAACGAGATCGTGTTCCCGGCCGCCATCCTCCAGCCCCCGTTCTTCGACGCCGACGCCGACGACGCCGCCAACTACGGGGCGATCGGCGCGGTGATCGGTCACGAGATCGGCCACGGGTTCGACGACCAGGGGTCGAAGTACGACGGCGACGGCAACCTGGTGGACTGGTGGACCGACGACGACCGCTCGGCGTTCTCCACCCGCGTGGACGCGCTGATCGACCAGTACCAGGGCCTGACCCCGGACGGTCTCGACCCCGCGAAGGACCACGTCAACGGAGCCTTCACGGTGGGGGAGAACATCGGCGACCTCGGCGGGCTGACCATCGCGCTGCTGGCCTACCGGCTGGCGCAGGGGTCGACAGGGGAGGGCTCCGACGTGCAGCCGGCGGAGGGGACGGAGGTGGGCCCCGAGATCGACGGGATGACCGGCATCCAGCGGCTCATCACCTCCTGGGCCATCGTGTGGCGCACCAAGACCCGCGCGGAGGAGGCCGCCCGCCGGTTGGCCGTGGACCCGCACTCCCCGCCGGAGTTCCGCTGCAACCAGGTGGTGCGGAACCTCGACGACTTCCACGCCGCGTTCGGGGTGACCGAGGGCGACGGGCTGTGGCTCGCCCCCGAGGAGCGCGTGAGCATCTGGTGAAGGGGCCCCGCCGGCTCCGGCCCGGTCGTTAGGGTTCACCCATGACGAGCCGGGATGTACCGATCAGGGTCGTGGAATGGTCGACGGGCTATCTGGGCAGGATGGCGGTCGAGGCCGTCGACGCCCGGCCCGAGCTGGAGCTGGTGGGCGTCTTCGTCTCCGATCCCGCGAAGGTCGGCGTCGACGCGGGCCGGCTCGCCGGTCTGGACCGGGATCTGGGGGTGATCGCGACCGACGACCGGGCGGCACTGCTCGCTCTCGACCCGGACGCGATCGTGTACACCGCCGAGACCGAGACCCGCTTCATGCCGGCGATCGAGGACTTCCGCGGCTTCCTGCGCGCGGGTATCGACGTGGTGGCCTCCGGCCCCGTCCTGCTCCAGTACCCGCACGGGACCCTCCCGGAGGAGATGATCGCCCAACTCGTGGACGCCGCCCGCGAGGGTGGCGCCACGCTGCACGTCAACGGCATCGACCCGGGATTCGCCAACGACGTCCTGCCGCTGGTCATGACGAGCCTGTCCCGGCGCATCGACCTGATCCGGGTGGGCGAGATCGCCGACTACTCGGTGTACCACCAGGGCGAGACCATGCGGCGGCTGTTCGGCTTCGGTCGGTCCATGGACACCCTGCCGCCACTGCTCCGACCGGGGATGCTCGCCGCGGGCTGGGGGTCGGTGGTCCGTCAGCTCGCCGCCGCGTTGGAGGTGACGCTCGACGAACCGCTGGTCGAGCGCCACGAGCGGCTTCCCGCAGATCGGGACCTGTCGCTGCTGGCGTGCGAGGTCCCGGCCGGGACCCAGGCGGCGCTGCGGTTCGAGGTGGTGGGACAGGTCGACGGCGAGGACCGCATCGTCCTGGAGCACGTCACCCGCACCGCCGTCGACCAGGCACCGGACTGGCCCCGCCCCGACCACGGGGACGGGTGCTACCGCATCGACATCCTCGGTGAGCCGGCCATGCGCGTGGAGTTCACCCACCACGCCGAGCACGGCGACCACAACGAGTCCGGCATGCTCGTCACCGCGATGAGGCTGGTCAACGCCGTCGAGGCCGTGGTCGCGGCGGAGCCCGGTCTGGTATACGCAAAGGACCTGCCGATGATCACCGGGCGTGGCTTAATGAAGAGATGAACATAATCGGTGCCGCCCGCGCCGCCCGTGCCGCCCGCGCCGCATCGGCCTCGCTGGCCGCGGCA
>NZ_JAALEC010000114.1:0-4347 GCF_014145205.1 Dietzia sp. DQ11-44 | reverse complement strand
CGAGGTCGCGGCGGGGCTGCCGGTGGTGCGTCCCGGCTGAGCGTTCGGCGACCCGGGCGGGTCCGGACGACCTGCGCATGAGAAGGGGCCCCACCCGCGGGACGGGGACACGGGACTGGGGTCACGGGGGTCGGGGAACGTACACTCGAACAGCACCGCCGGGGTCCGTCCGGGCGGACCGCCCCGAAACATGAGGGAGCACCACCAGGTGGAGAGCACGTCGTCACGTCCGGCCCCGTCCGGATCACTCCGCCGCACCAGTGGCCGCGCCGCCGTCGGTCTGGGTCTGCCCGACCCGTCCGTTCCCGGCCCGACCGGCCTGCCGATCGACACCGAGCGCATCGGTCCGGTCGAGGAGTGCGGTGTCTTCGGTGTCTGGGCTCCCGGCGAGGACGTCGCCAAGCTCACCTACTACGGCCTGTACGCGCTGCAGCACCGCGGCCAGGAGGCCGCCGGCATCGCCGTCGCGGACGGCGAGCAGGTGCTCGTCTACAAGGATCTCGGACTGGTGAGCCAGGTCTTCGACGAGAAGACCCTCGAGTCGATGAGCGGACACGTGGCGATCGGCCACTGCCGGTACTCCACGACCGGCGCCGCGTCCTGGGACAACGCGCAGCCCATGTTCAGGCCCACCACCGGCGGGGGGTCCGTGGTGCTGGGGCACAACGGCAACCTGGTCAACACGCAGGAACTCAAGCGCTACGCCACCACGATCGGCATCCGGGGTTACACCGAGAACAGCACCCACTCGGACTCGGACATCGTCTCCACCCTCCTCGCCCACGAGGCGGGTGACGGGGGCCTCGAGGAGGCGGCGGCCCGCCTGCTGCCGCGCCTGCGCGGCGCCTACTGCCTGACGTTCTCCGACGAGAACACGCTGTACGCCGCCAGGGATCCGCACGGGGTGCGCCCGCTCGCGCTCGGACGGCTCGAGAGGGGCTGGGTGGTCTCGTCCGAGACGTCGGCCCTGGACATCGTCGGGGCGTCGTTCGTCCGCGACATCGAGCCCGGTGAGCTGATCGCCATCGACGCCGACGGCGTCCGGTCGCGCAAGCTCTCCGAGCCCACCCCCAAGGCGTGCGTCTTCGAGTACGTGTACCTGGCGCGTCCCGACTCGGTGATCAACCAGCGGCTGGTCAACTCCGCCCGCGTGGAGATCGGCCGCAAACTGGCGGTCGAGCACCCCGTCGAGGGGGACCTGGTGATCCCGGTGCCGGAATCGGGGACACCGGCCGCCGTGGGCTACGCCCAGGGGTCCGGGATCCCCTTCGCCCAGGGGTTGACCAAGAACGCCTACGTCGGCCGTACGTTCATCCAGCCCAGCCAGACGATCCGGCAGCTCGGCATCCGGCTCAAGCTCAACCCGCTGCGCGAGGTCATCCAGGGGAAGAAGCTGGTGGTGGTGGACGACTCGATCGTCCGCGGCAACACCCAACGGGCCCTGATCCGGATGCTGCGGGAGGCCGGCGCCCTCGAGGTCCACGTCCGTATCGCCTCCCCGCCGGTCCGCTGGCCGTGCTTCTACGGCATCGACTTCGCCAGCCCCGCCGAACTGATCGCCAACGGGGTCGACGCCACCGACGGGATGCTCGAGGGCGTCCGCAGGGCGATCGGGGCGGACACCCTCGGGTACATCTCGGTGGACGGGATGATCTCGGCCACCGGGCAGCCGCGGGACGAGTTGTGCGCCGCGTGCTTCGACGGCCACTACCCCATCCCGCTCCCGGACGACTCGCCGATGAGCGCGGCCGTCCTGGCACTGGCCGCCCAGGTCGACGGTGAGATACCCGATCGGCACCTGGTCCTGCACGACAACGCGGACGCCGTCCGCCGACCCTGACCGGGCGCCCGACCACGGGCGCCGATGAGGAGAACCGAAGATGACCGAGAACCCCCACCCCGCGAGCGGCGCCTCGTACGCCGCCGCCGGAGTCGACATCGACGCCGGCGAGCGCGCCGTCGAGCTGTTCGCGCCCCACGCCAAGCGCGCGACCCGGCCGGAGGTGATGGGTGGCCTCGGGGGCTTCGCCGGGCTGTTCTCCCTGAAGAACTCCTACCGTCAACCGCTCCTGGCCTCGTCGACGGACGGCGTCGGGACCAAGATCGCGGTGGCGCAGGCCATGGACGTCCACAACACGGTGGGCATCGACCTCGTGGCCATGGTGGTGGACGACCTGGTGGTGTGCGGGGCCGAGCCGCTGTTCCTCCAGGACTACATCGCGATCGGCAAGGTCGTGCCGGAACACGTGGCCGACATCGTCGAGGGGATCGCCGAGGGCTGCGTCCGGGCCGGTTGCGCGCTGCTGGGCGGCGAGACCGCCGAGCACCCGGGACTGATGGCCCCCGGCGAGTACGACATCTCGGGCACCGGGGTCGGGATCGTCGAGTCCGACGAGGTCCTCAAGGCGGAGAACGTCCGCCCCGGCGACGTGATCGTGGGGATGGCGTCCTCGGGCCTGCATTCCAACGGGTACTCGCTGGCCCGGCACGTACTGCTGGAACTCGCCCGCCTCCCGCTGGAGGGGCACGTAGAGGAGTTCGGTCGCACCCTGGGTGAGGAACTCCTCGAGCCCACCCGCATCTACGCCCTGGACTGCCTGAGCCTCATCGCCGAGACCGACGTCCGGGTGTTCAGCCACGTCACCGGTGGAGGCCTGGCGGAGAATCTCGCGCGGGTCATGCCGCGCGGACTGGTCGCGCGTCTCGACCGTGGCCGCTGGCCCGTGCCCGCCGTGTTCGGCACGATCGCCCACCACGGCCGTGTCGAGCAGGCCGAGATGGAGCGGACGTTCAACATGGGGGTCGGGATGATCGCCGTGCTCCCGGCCGAGGACGTGGACCGCGCGCAGGCGGTGCTCACCGCCCGGCACGTGGACAACTGGGTGATCGGACACGTGGACAAGGCCGGGGAGGTCGCCGCGGACGGACCGCGCGTCGTCCTCGAGGGATCACACGCCCGCTTCTAGCCGGGCGGCGCACCCCGCCACACGAACGTGGGCCGGGCATCCTCGCTGGATGCCCGGCCCACGTGTAGGCGGCGGTCGGGGAGTGCGGTCAGAACCTGCTGTCGCCGTCGGACCACGACCCGTACGGGTCGTCGTCCTCCTCGGCACCGGGCCGATCGGTGCTGAGGCGTGTGGTGGGCGCGCCACCACCGGCCAACTCCGCCTGGAGACGTTCTAGGTCCGTCTGCGGAGTGTTGTACTTGAGTTCGCGAGCGACCTTGGTCTGCTTCGCCTTCGCGCGGCCTCGGCCCATTGACCTGACCCCCTCGGAAACGGTGCTGGGCCACCTCGGGGGTGCCCATCAATGTGAGTATCTGCCTGTCCACAGGATAGCGTGCCCGGCGCGGAATGTCCGCCCGGGTGTCGTGGGGGCCACCTCGGGCTCCTACGCCTGGCCGCGCAGCCTGCGGATCGCCTCACGTCCGGCCTGCGGGCCGGAGTCGTGCGGGACGGAGTCGGGATCGATGGCGGCGGAGACCCCGTCCACCTCGAGAACGGTGTCGGACGGCACCGACCGCTTGAGCAGGGCGAGCGCCACCGGGCCGTACTCGTGGTGCTGGACGACGGTCCCCACGCGCCCCACGGTGCGGCCACCGGCGAGGACCTCGGCGCCGGGGGAGAGCGACTGGTCGCCGCCGGAGCCGTCCAGGTGCAGACGCACGAGGACCCGGGGGGACTTGCCGAGGTTGTGGACGCGGGAGACCGTCTCCTGGCCACGGTAGCACCCCTTGTCCAGGTGGACCGCGCCGCGCTGCGCCACCTCGCCGATCCACGTGGGGATCTCGTGGGGGATGGTCTTCTCGTCGGTGTCCACGCCGAGTCGCGCCCGGAGCGGGTCCGTCTCCACCGCGCGGAGGGCCTCGAACGCCCACGAGCCCGCCGGACGGGCGCCGGCCCGGACCGCCGCGTCGAACCATCCGGTCAGCCCGGCCCGGGGGACGAGGAGATCGACCGAGCCCGCCAACGGCCACGGCATCCGACGTGCGATCCCGCCCCCCGGCAGAGGGACGCTCGCGTAGTCGCCGACGGGGAGCTCCACCATGGTCCCGTCCGGAGCGGTGAGGGCACCGGGGAGCCCGGTGCCGGCGAGGGTGACGACGACGAGGTCGGCGGCCTCCGGAGTGGCGTCTGCCCAGAAGACCATCCGGGTCAGGAACGTGAGCAGGGCCGCGCCCCGGCCGGGCTCGGTGTCCATGACGAGTGTCCCGTCGACGTCGGAGAGCACCACGTGGTGCTCCACCCGACCGTTGGCGTCCAGGATCAGCGTCTCGCCACCGGAGCGGTCCTCCAGTTCGGACACGTGCTGGGAGACGAAGCCCTCGAGCCAGCTCAGCCGCTCGCC
>NZ_JAALEC010000113.1:0-2438 GCF_014145205.1 Dietzia sp. DQ11-44 | reverse complement strand
CCAGCCCCACGTCGTCGACGTGGATGCCGCGCGCGGCGATGTCGGTGGCCACGAGCACGCTCGCCTGGCCGGAGGAGAACGCGTCGAGGTTGCGCACGCGTGCGTTCTGCGACAGGTTGCCGTGCAGATCCACGCTGGTCACGCCGCGCCCGGAGAGCTGCTTGGCCAGGCGCTTGGCGCCGTGCTTGGTGCGGGTGAACATGACGGTCCGCTCGTTCACGCCGGCGAGGTCCGCCAGTGCGCGGACGCGGTCGTCCGGGTCCACGTGGAAGACGTGGTGTGCGGTCGCGCCGGGGGTGGCGGAGCCGTCGTCGACCTCGTGCACGACCGGGTTGTCGAGGAACTTGCGGACCAGCTTGTCCACACCCTGGTCCAGCGTCGCGGAGAACAGCAGGCGCTGGGCACCCTGAGGCGTGGCCGCCAGGATCCGGGTGACTCCCGGGAGGAAGCCGAGGTCGGCCATGTGGTCGGCCTCATCGAGGACGCTGACCTCGATCGAGTCCATGCGGCAGTGCTTCTGCCCCATGAGGTCCTCGAGCCGGCCCGGGCAGGCCACCACGATGTCGACGCCCTGGTCGAGCGCGCTGACCTGGCGACCCTGTGAGACGCCGCCGAAGATCACGGTGGTCTTGAGGCCCATCGCCTTGGCCAGCGGCGCGAGGGTCTCGTCGATCTGACGGGCGAGCTCGCGGGTGGGGGCCAGGATGAGCCCGCGGGGGGAGTTGCGCTTACGTCGGCCGCCGGCGGGCGCGGAGGCGGCCAGGCGGGTGACCAGCGGGAGGCAGAACGCGTAGGTCTTGCCGGAGCCGGTGCGGCCGCGGCCCAGGACGTCGCGTCCGGACATCGCGTCGGGCAGCGTCGCCGACTGGATGGGGGTGGGGGTGACGATGTCGACGCCCGTGAGGACGTCGAGCAGGGATGAAGGAACGCCGAGATCGGCGAAGGAACGTGACAAGGGAGGAATCTCCGTACATAGATGGGGCGTCTTGCCCGGCGCGCTCCTGGGGTGCCACGTCGCTCGGAGGCGACGCGCCCGGTGCGCGACCACGGGAGGTCGACATCCGATTCGGCCCGAGGCAAGAGTGGTGCGGGCCGACTCGCCCACCCTACGCCCCACCGGGCCCCGGACCACGGTTCCCGCCCCGAGTGTGACGAGGTCCTCACTTCGGGGCCCGCAGATGGCACGATGTTGACCGTGCGACTCGACCTGTCCCTGCTGCGGCGCCCGGAACTGGGCTCGGTGCTGCTCGGACGGGGGACGGAGTCAGCGCGACTGCGCACCATGAGGGTCCGGGTGCTGCTCGTACTGACGCTGCTGGGCTCCAACCTCGTCGGCGTGGCCGTCGCCGCTGTGCTGATCCTCTTCGTCCTCCCGGGTCCCACCCTCCCCTCCCGTGAGTTCATGGTCCCCACCGCGATCGTCGTCCCGGTGTATGTGGCGCTGGCGACGATCGTGGGGACGATCTGGGTGCGTGGTGCCGTCCACCGGCGTGTCGGGTGGTTCCTCGACGGCCGCGAACCCACGGATCGCGAGCGGGTGTGGACTCTCCGTCTGCCCGGCCGGATGACCCTGATCCAGGCCTTTCTGTGGCTGTTGGGCGCGGCCGTGGTCACGCCCGCCTTCGGGGTGATCGACCCCGAGGCGATCCCGTCGGTCGGGTTCACGATCGTCTTCTCCGGAATGGTCGTCTGCGGTGTGGCGTTCCTCTTCGCGGACTTCGGACTGCGTCCCGTCGCCGCGGTCGCCCTGGCCGACGGTCCGGTCCCCCGCGGCCGGTTCCTGGGTGCCATGACGCGGCTCCGCGTGGCCTGGGCGGTCGGCAGCGGGGTGCCGATCGCGGGACTGATCATCGTGGCGATCTACACGTTGGCGGGCCGGGCCCTGTCGCTGGAACGCCTCGCCGTCATCGTGATCGTGCTCGGCGCCACCTCGCTCCTCGCCGGATTCCTGCTCGTCTCGCTGGGCACGGGGTCGGTCCTCGGCCCGCTACGCAGTCTCCGCTGGGCCATGGAGGACGTCACGGACGGTACGCTCTCCCGGCGGGTGGTGGTCTACGACGGCACGGAACTCGGCGAGCTCCAGCGCGGGTTCAACCGGATGGCGGCCGGGCTCCAGGAACGCGAACGGCTCCGGGATCTGTTCGGCCGCCACGTGGGTCGCGACGTCGCGGAGGCGGCCGAGGAGCGGGACCCCGAACTGGGCGGCAGCGCCTCCCAGGTCGGCGTCGTCTTCGTCGACATCATCGGGTCCACGGAGATGGCGGTGCGGTCCGAGGCCTCGGAGGTGGTGGACGTCCTCAACCGGTTCTTCCGGGTGGTCGTGGAGACGGTCGAGGAGTACGACGGCGTCGTGGACAGCTTCCTCGGCGACGCCGCGCTCGTGGTGTTCGGTGCGCCGCGGGCGATGGACGACCCGGCGTCCGCCGCACTGGCCTGCG
>NZ_JAALEC010000112.1:0-4109 GCF_014145205.1 Dietzia sp. DQ11-44 | reverse complement strand
GGTCCGGATCGCCGGCGGGCGCGGAGCGCTCGCAGGGTCCCGGCGCCCCGGCGATCTGACGCCACCCCGTCGGGCCGATGTACGAGGCCGGCGGGAGCGTCTCCGTCGCGGCGTACAGGAGAGGTCGCGCCCCGTCTGACGCGGTGGGGACGATCCGTCGACCGAGCAGGTCGAGGACCGCGTTGACCGGCGGGAACGGCGTCGGATCGAGGATCGAGGTGGCGGCGAACCCGGGGTGCGCGAGCTGGACGTCCACCGGCGACCCGGCAGCGTCGAGCCGGTTCTGCAGGTCGAGCCCCCAGAGCATGCACGCGAGTTTGGACTGGGCGTACGCCGCCGCCATGGAGTACGGGCGCCGGCGGAAGTGGGGGTCGGCGAAGTCGATCCGCCCCCTGGCGTGGGCCATCGATGCCGTGATCACGACCCGCTCCCTGATCCGCGGCAGCAACAGCTCGGTGAGCAGGAACGGCCCGAGGACGTTGACACCCAGGTGCAGTTCGAGGCCGTCAGGGGTCTGCCTGCGGGTCCTGCTCATCAGTCCGGCGTTGTCCAGCAGCACGTCGACCGGGTCCGTGTATCCCGCCGCGAAGCCGCGCACGGCGTCGAGGCGGCTCAGGTCGAGTTGGTGGACCTCGGTCGAACCGCCGATCTCCGCCGCCGCCGACTCGCCTTCGGCGCGGGTGAGGGAGGGCAGCACCACGTGGGCACCGCGACGTGCTGTCTCGCGCGCCACCTCCTTGCCGATCCCGCTCGTGCCGCCGGTCACCATGACGGTCTTGCCGCTCAGGTCCGGCAGGCGGTCCACGGTCCACTTCTGCGCGCTCATGGGCACAGTGTGCTGTGACCGCGGGCCGAGCGGGGCCGCTACCGTTCGCGGTGGTGATCACCGCTGTTCAGGCGCAACCCGGGAAGTCGACGACGACCACCTGTGATCGGTGGCACACTCTGAAACCCGATGGGTCACCGCGGGACGAGTTCCGATCCGAGGAGAGACAGTGGCCGAGATCCCTCACACCACCGCTCGTCACACCACAGCGCGTCACACCACTGCGCGTCACACCACCAACGAGGGCGGTGCGTCACTGGACCTCAACTCCGTGTTCGTCCGTCCGGGCGAGGCCACCGAGCTGCCCCGCTTCGAACTGCCGAGGGACCAGTCCCTTCCCGAGACGGCCTACCAGATCGTGCACGACGAGGCGATGCTCGACGGCAACGCGCGGCTCAACCTGGCGACGTTCGTCTCCACGTGGATGGACGACGAGGCCCGGCGCCTGTACGCCGAGACCGTCGACAAGAACATGATCGACAAGGACGAGTACCCCCAGACCGCGGCGATCGAGGAGCGGTGCTGGAGGATGATCGCCGATCTCTGGAACGCGCCCGACGTCGAGCAGTCCATCGGCACCTCGACCATCGGTTCGTCGGAGGCCTGCATGCTGGGCGGGCTCGCGCTCAAGCGACGCTGGCAGGCCGGACGCAGGGCGCGGAACGAGTCAACCGATCGCCCCAACATCGTTCTCTCGACCGCCGTGCAGGTCTGCTGGGAGAAGTTCTGCAACTACTTCGAGGTCGAGCCACGCTGGGTGCCGATCTCGGCGGAGCACCCGATGCTCGACGGCCACGATCTCGAGGAGTACGTGGACGAGAACACCATCGGGGTGGTCGCCATCATGGGAGTCACCTACACGGGTGCCTACGAGCCGGTCGCCGCGATCGCCGGGAAGCTCGACCAGATCGAGGAGGCCACCGGTCTCGACGTCAGGATCCACGTCGACGCCGCGTCCGGCGGCATGGTGGCGCCGTTCTGCCAGCCCGACCTGGAGTGGGACTTCCGCATCGAGCGCGTGGCGTCCATCAACACCTCCGGCCACAAGTACGGTCTCGTCTACCCGGGTGTGGGCTGGATCGTGTGGCGGGACACGGACGCCCTGCCGGAGAGCATGATCTTCCACTGCAGCTACCTCGGCGGCGACATGCCGACCCTGGCGCTGAACTTCTCGCGACCCGGGGCACAGGTCCTCCTGCAGTACTACATGTTCCTCCGGCTCGGCCGGGAGGGCTACCGCCGGGTCCAGCAGGGATCCCTCGACGTCGCGCAGTTCCTGGCCACGGAGATCGGGGGGCTCGGTCCGTTCGAGCTGGTGAGCCGTGGCGACACGATCCCGGTCGTCACCTGGCGGCTCAAGGAGGGGTACACGACGATGTGGACCCTCTACGACCTGTCGGATCGACTCAGGATGAAGGGCTGGCTCGTGCCCGCCTATCCCCTGGCCGACGATCTGTCGCACCTGACCGTGCTTCGCATCGTGGTCCGCGTCGGCCTCGGCCGCGACCTGGCGTCGGCCCTGGTCAAAGATCTCGCCGGCGAGGTGTCGTTCCTCGACGAGCTCGACTCACCGATGCCGCGTAGGGGCGCCGGATCTCACTTCCACCACTGAGAGAGCCGCAGCGAGGGGTCGGGGCGACCGGCCCTGCGCTATCGGCGCACCAGCACGGCCACCATGAAACCGCTGTCGTCGTCGAACGGACGGAGATCCCAGGTCGACCACCGCTGTTCCACCTCCAGCCCCGCCTCGCGGGCGTCGGCGTCGAACTCCTCGCGCGACCACCCGCGGTCGAGACCGAACCCCACCACGAGCCGCCCGTCTCGTCCCTCGACGTCGTCGGACGCCGACACCAGACGTCCGGCGAGATTGGCCAGCACGATGCCGCGGTCGGCCGGGTCGACGAACGCCAGGACGTTACCGGCGGAGACGGCCAGGTCGAACGGTCCGGCCGCCCAGCCCTCCCCTGCGAGATCCGCGACCTCCCAGGAGGCGTCAGGGCACAGCTCCCGCGCCCGTTCGACCAGGTGGGGGTCGAGGTCCACACCGGTGACCCGGTGCCCGCGCTGGTGGAGGTAGGCCCCCGTGCGGCCCTGACCGCACCCCGCGTCGAGGATGCGGGCGCCACGTGGCGCCATCGCATCGATCAGCCGCGCCTCGCCGTCGATGTCCACGCCCTCGGCCACCATGTCGTCCCACCGCTTGGCGTACCGGCGCGAGTGCCCGGGGTCGGCGTCCACGATCGTCTTCCACGTCTGCGTCATGTCACCCAGTATGGCCACGCCGCGCCCCGACCGGTCCCGATGTCACCGCTCCAGCCGCCGCATCAGTCGGAACGCGGTCAGGTCCGCGCCCCGGTTCTGGTTGACGAGGGCGAGGACGACGGTGCCGGTGGCGGGGCTGACGAGGACGACGGACCGGAATCCTCCTGTCCCGCCGTTGTGCCACAGGGTCCGATCCCCCGCACGGTGCCACCCGAGCCCCATCGTCTCCGGCCCTCCCCGTGGCGTGGCATGGGTGAGCCGGATGGCGTCGCCGAGCCCGGTGCTCCCCGGGTCGACCTGTGCGGAGAGGAACCGGACCATGTCCGAGGCCGTGGACCGCAGTGCACCCGCGCCCGCGAATCCGGCCAGGGGCCAGGGATCGGCGGGGCGACGACGGCTCCGGAATCCCACCGCCATCCGCCGACGCTGGTCGGCGGTCATGTGGGCGTCGACCACGGTGTCCACCAACCCGAGCGGACCGCCGACCCGGTCTCGTACGAGGGTGCCGTAGTCCAGACCGGTCGCCGTGGTCATCGCGGTGCCGAGGAGGCCGAATCCGAGATTGGAGTACGCGGGTCCGCCGTCGCCCGGCACGCGCTTCAGCCGCGTCTCACCCAGGCTCCGCAGCACGTCGTCCTCGGTCAGAGCCGCGTACGGGTCGGCGCCGGTGCGCTGATACGCGATGTTCTCCCGGAGCCCGAGACGCACGGGCGACCGCGGGAGCCCGGAGGTGTGGGTCGCGAGGTGTCGCAGCGTGATCTCCACCCCGTCCCGACCCGGGACCTTCACACCGGCCGGGAGTAGCTCCCGGACAGGGGTGTCGAGGCTCCAGTCCCCCCGGATCACGCCGTCCGCGAGCAGGAGCGCGGTGAACGTCTTGGTGATCGACCCGATCTCGAACAGCGTGCGTTCGCCCGGGACCCCTCCGTGGCCGTCATCGCCCCCGGAGGAGATCGACACCTCCCCGTGCGGCCCCCCGCCGAGCACGAGTCCGACCCGCCGACGCGCCAACCGCGCGGTC
>NZ_JAALEC010000111.1:0-2458 GCF_014145205.1 Dietzia sp. DQ11-44 | reverse complement strand
GCTCGTGCGGGACTGGCTGGAGCACGGTGACCTCTCCTCGTGCCTGCCGGGGGGAGAGAGCGCGCTGGACGTGCAGGAACGCGCGATGCCGTTGGTGACGGAGCTCCGCGAGAGCCACCTCGACAACGGTATCGACGTGGTGTTGGTGGTGCACGGCACCCTCATGCGGATGATCGCGGTGTTCGCCGGCGCCGTCCCCTCACAGTGGGCGCTGGTCAACCGGATCCCCAACTGCGGGGTCATCGAGTTGGCGCCGGACCGCGGTGGGTGGTCCTGTGAGCGGTGGGGCGACCACCTCGGACGCCCGCCGTTCTGACCGGCGGTGCGCCGGGCCGACCACCTTTCGCGCCCCGTCCTCCCCTCTGTTCGTGAACTGACCACTCCGACCAGAAGTCGCGCTCTAGTGTCAGACCCACCATGACCCTCAGCCCCGACATCCTCGCCGTCGCCCTCAAGACCGCGACGTCGTACGTCGTCAACGCGATCGAGGTCCTGCGTTTCGGCGGTCTCCAGACCGACGAGGAGTTCTCGCCGTTCGAGATCGCCACCCGTCGGCCGATGTTCCGGCTGCGCCGCTACTACGCGCCGGTGGCGGGGGTCGCGGAGCACGGACGTGTCGGCGGTGATGCGGAAGAGAGACCGCGCCCGCCGATCGTGCTCGTGCCCCCCATGATGATCTCCGCCGACGTCTGGGACGTCTCCCCGTCGACGAGCGCGGTGGCCGCGCTGCACGCGGCCGGCATGGATCCCTGGGTGATCGACTTCGGCTCCCCGGACCTCGAGGACGGCGGACTCGAACGCACCCTCACCGACCACGTGGTCGCCGTGAGCGACGCCGTCGACCTCGTCACCGCGGCCACGGGTCGCTCGGTGCATCTCGCCGGGTACAGCCAGGGTGGCATGTTCTGCTATCAGGCCGCGGCATACCGGCGCTCGCGCGACCTCGAGAGCGTCGTGACGTTCGGCGCGCCCGTCGACGTCCGCGGTAACGCCCCGCTCGGCGTACCCGAGGACCTGATCGTGAACGTCGCCCGCTTCGTCGCCGACCACGTCTTCAGCGATCGCTCGCTCCCCGGGTGGATGGCCTCGGCCGGGTTCCGTCTGCTCGACCCGATCAAGACCGCGCGTGCGCAGGTGGGTTTCCTTCGTCAACTCCACGACCGCGAGGCGCTGATCGGACACGAGCGGCAGCGCCGCTTTCTCGGCGGCGAGGGATTCGTCGCGTGGTCCGGACCGGCGATCGTCGACGTGCTCCACCAGGTGATCATCCAGAATCGGATGATGGTCGGCGGCTTCGTCGTCGGAGATCACGTCGTGTCCCTGGCCGACATCACCTGTCCCGTCCTCGCGGTGCTCGGGGAAGTCGACGAGATCGGCGTCCCGGCGGGCGTCCGGAAGATCGCGGCCGTCGCCCCCGGCGCGGACGTCTTCGAGTTCCCGGTCCGCGCCGGGCATTTCGGACTCGTCGTCGGCTCGACCGCCTCCTCGCTGACATGGCCTGCCGTCGCCGACTGGATCGACTGGAGAGAAGGCACCGGAGATCGTCCGAAGGGCATCGTCGAGGTCGGGCCCGACTCCGGTGGTGACCCGTCTCCGGGCACGGCGGTGATGCTCGCGACGGAAGGGGCGACGCAGATCGCCGGGGTGGGGGTCGGTGTGGTGCGCGGTGCCGGCCACCTCGCCGTGGGCACTCTGCGGACGACGCGGGCCCTGGGATACGAGGCGCTGCACGCCGCGCCGCGCCTGGTGCGACTGGGGCAGATCCAGACGGGGACACGCATCTCGTTCGCCAAGATCATGGCCGAGCGTGCGCGGACGCAGCCTGATGACGCGTGCTTCCTGTTCTCCGACCGCGTCCACACGTACTCGGCCGTCGACGCCCGGATCACGAACGTGGTGAGGGGGATGATCGAGGTCGGGGTGCGCCAGGGCGACCACATCGGTGTGCTCATGGAGACCCGGCCCTCGGCGCTGGTCGCGATCGCCGCGCTGTCGCGTCTCGGCGCCGTGGCCGTGGCGTTGCCCCCGTCCCGGGATCTGGCCGAACTGTTGACGCTCAGTTCCGTGTCCGAGGTGGTCGTCGACCCGGAGCACGCCGCCAGGGTCACCGACGCCGGGGCGCGGGCGCTCGTCCTCGGCGGCGGCGCGGACCGCGACCTGCCCGGAGACCTCGGCGCAGGGCTGGTCGACCTCGAACGCATCGACCCCGATGCGGTCGAGCTGCCCCGCTGGTACGTGCCGGACCCCGGCCGCGCCGGCGACCTCGCCTTCGTCGTCTTCACCCGCTCGACGGGAGCATGGCAGACCAAGCTCGTGACCAACCACCGGTGGGCGCTCTCCGCGTTCGGCACCGCCAGCGCCGCGCGCCTGACCGCCGCGTCGACGGTGTACTGCCTCAGTCCACTCCATCACCCGTCCGGTCTGCTCACCGCCGTCGGCGGGGCCGTGGCCGCCGGGA
>NZ_JAALEC010000110.1:0-5902 GCF_014145205.1 Dietzia sp. DQ11-44 | reverse complement strand
GCGCCTGATTCGGGGCTCACCCCTCGACGTCGGCCTTGAGGTTGGCCAACAACTGGTGCTGGATCCGCTTGAGCCCGGCCGGGGCGAAGGTCCGCTCGAAGAACCCGCCCACTCCCCCGGCCCCGTCCCACGACGTGGTCATCTCCACCAGCGCACCGCCGGTGGCCTCGCGGACCGTGTAGGTGGTGGCCATGGACGAGTTGGCGTCCTTCTCCACCAGCGACCAGTGCGCCGCGGCCTCGTCCACGGTCACCGTGGCCTTGACGTCCCGGCTGCGCTTCTTGGTGGCCTGGAGGTTCCACGCCGCCACGGTGCCGTGCCCCTGGCCGCCCTCGATCAACCTGTACGCGGTGAACTGCTCGGGCTGGATCCGGGGACGGACCTGGGCGTAGTCCGCGATCGCGGCCGTCACGGTCGCGACGGGCGCCTCGATGACGATGGTGTTGCTGGCGGTGACCCTGCCCATGATCGTGACTCCTCCTCTGCCTGACCACGTCGCGCCCGCCGGAATCGCCGGTGGCGGCGCCCTCGACAGGGGCGCGTCAGACCACCACCATCGTGCCCGATCCCTCGTACCGCCGAGCGCGCCACCTCGCCCCGATCTTCCGGAGCTCCTCGAGCCAGAGGATCGACGAGCCCACCGCGACCGCCAACAGCCACTCGTCCGCGTGCAGCGGGGTGGTGTCGAAGATCCCCTGGAGGAAGGGCACCTGGACCACGGCCACCAACAGCAGCGGGACCGCCGCCAGTGCCACCCAGATCGGGGCGTTGTGCGCCATGTCCCGGGAGAACACCGAGCCGTCCGTGGAGCGGACGTTCATCAGGTTGAACACCTGGAAGAACACGAAGGCGGCGTAGGCGAGGGTGGTGGCGAACAACGGCACGCCCGCGCGCTCGGGGAACAGCGTCTCCGCGAACGCGAGGACCAGCAGTGTCCCGGTGGCCATGACCACGCCCAGCCACAGGATCCGCACCAGTCGTGACGGGGTGAGGATCTGCTCGTCCGCGGGTCGGGGCGGCCGCCGCATCGCGTTCTTCTCCACGGGCTCCACACCCAGCGCCATGGCGGGCGGGCCGTCCATGACGATGTTGACCAGCAGGACCTGCAGGGCGGTGAACGGCACGGCCGCCAACCCGAACAGCCCGCTGGCGAGGAACACCAGAACGAACGCCCACGCGGTGGTGAGCTGGAACTTCACGAACTTCACGATGTTGTCGTAGATTCCGCGGCCCTGCTCGACGGCCGAGACGATGGTCGCGAAGTTGTCGTCCGTGAGCACCATGTCGGCCGCACCCTTGGACACGTCGGTGCCGGTGATCCCCATCGCGATCCCGATGTCGGCCTGACTCAGCGCGGGTGCGTCGTTGACGCCGTCCCCGGTCATGGCCACCACGTCCCCGCCGGACTGCAGGGCCCGGACCATCCGGATCTTGTGCTCGGGGGACACCCGGGCCAGGACTCCCAGGCCGGGGGCACGTTCGGTCAGCTCGTCGTCGTCGATCCCGTCGAGATCGACCCCTCGCACCGCCTCCCCCTCGATCCCCAGGTCACGGGCGATCGACGAGGCCGTGACGAGGTGGTCGCCGGTGATCATGTGAACCGAGATGCCCGCCTCGCGTGCCACCCGGATGGCCTCGGCGGCCTCGGACCGGGGCGGGTCGACGATGCCGACCACGGCGAACACGGTCAGGCCGCGCACCTCGTCGAGGAGCACGCTCTCATCTACTCCGGTCTCGCCGGATCCGTCCTCGCCTGGTGCCGACTCGAACGGGCGCCCCGCCACGAGCAGGGTCCGCAGGCCCCGCTCCGCGAGCTCTTCGGTCGCGAGACGGATCGCCTCGTGCAGCTCGTCGGTGAGCTCCACGGCGTCCGTGCCGTTCCACACGTGGGTCGACCGGGGCAGCAGCGCACCGGTCGCGCCCTTGGCGCTGAGCGCGAGCTCCCCGCCCGGTGAGCGGTTGACGGTGGCCATGAACCTGTGGTCGGAGTCGAAGGGCACCTGGGCCACCCGCGGCCGTGCGGCACGCAGTCCCTCCACGTCGAGCCCGCACTTGGTGGCGGCCACGAGGAGAGCGCCCTCGGTGGGGTCGCCGACGAGTTCGCCGTCGGTCACGATCGCGTCGTTGCACAGCGTCATGGCGACCGCCGCCCTCCGGAGGTCCGGAACGGCATCCGGATCGGACGACAGGACCGTGCCGGTCGCCTCGTATCCGGTCCCGGTGACGGTGTAGGCGGAACCGCCCGCGACGATCCGCGTCACGGTCATCTCGTTGAGGGTGAGGGTCCCGGTCTTGTCCGTGGCGATGTGGCTGGTCGACCCGAGGGTCTCCACCGCCGCGAGGTTCTTGATGATCGCCCCCTCACGGGCGAGCCTCGCGGCGCCCATCGCGAGGGTGAACGCCACCACGGCGGTGAGGCCCTCCGGGATGGTGGCCACGGCGAGCGAGACCGCGCTGAGGAGCATGTCCTCCCAGGACTGCCCGCGCACCAGTCCGATCCCCATCACCAGCGTCACCACGACCAGCGCGATCACGGTGAGGACCCGGGCCAGGACCCCGATCCGCCGTTGGAGCGGCGTCTGCTCACCGCCCGCCCCGCCGAGCAGCTCGGCGATCGCCCCCATCTCCGTGCGCTCACCGGTCCCCGTGACCACCACGCGCGCCCGACCGCGGGTGACCTCGGTGTTCATGAACACCATGCCGGTGCGGTCACCGAGCGGCGCGTCCGCGGCGGCCACAGCATCCGCCGCCTTGTCCACGGGGACCGACTCGCCGGTCAGGGCCGACTCCGCCACCTGGAACCGGGAGGCCTCGAGGACCCGACCGTCAGCGGGGACCCGGTCGCCGGATTCCACCACCACGACGTCCCCCGGGACGAGGTCCGCGCTGTCCACCTCCACCTCGGCGCCGTCCCGCACCACCCGGCTGTGCGGCACCGCCATGTCGCGCAACGCGGCAAGGCTCTCCTCGGCGCGGGTCTCCTGGACGTAGTTCAGCACGGTGTTGAGCACCACCACCAGGAGGATGACGACCGGGGTCTCCCACTCGCGCGAGATCACGGCGCTCACCACGGCGGCCACCGCGAGAACCATGATCATGGGGTCGCGGAGCAGCCGCAGGACCCGTCTCCAGGCCGGCACCCCGGCCGCCACCGGCAGGGTGTTGGGACCGTGCTCGGCGAGACGACGCGACGCCTCGGCGCGGGTCAGGCCGTTCGACCCCGCGCCGAGGCGGGAGACCACCTCTGCGGTGGACAGTGTGTGCCAGGGGGTGCGCCGGTCCGTCTCCGGGGCGCGGTCCGTCGTCGTCATCCCCCCATCGTGCCCGGTCAGCTGCCCCGGGCGATCCACTCCTCCAGATGTGGGGACTCCTCGCCCACCTTCGTGCCGTCACCGTGGCCGGTGTGGACCAGGGTCTCGGCGGGCAGGGTGAGGATCCGGTCGCGGATCGAGGTGATGATGGTCGGGAAATCGGAGTACGACCGTCCCGTGGCACCGGGCCCTCCGGAGAACAGGGTGTCGCCGGAGAACAGGACGCCCGCCTCGGGGACGTGGAAGACACACGAGCCCGGCGAGTGGCCGGGGGTGTTCATGACCGTGAACCCGGTCCCGGCGATCTGGAAGACCTGCCCGTCCTCGAGGTCCTCGTGGGCGACCGTCGGGTGGGTCTCCTCCCACAGCATCTGGTCGCCGGGGTGGACGAAGACCCGGGTGTCGAGCTCGCGGGCGAGCTCCGGGGCGACGGTGATGTGGTCGTTGTGGGCGTGCGAGCACAGGATGCCCTTGACCGTGCGCCCGGCCACCGCGTCGATGATCGGCTGGGCGGTGTGGGCGGCGTCGATGACGTACACCTCGGAGTCGTCACCGAGGATCCAGATGTTGTTGTCCACCTCCCACTCGCCGCCGTCGAGGGCGAAGACGCCGCTCGTCACGACCTTCTCGATACGCAGGCCACCGGCATTGCCGGCACTCGTGTACGTCTCGCTCACAGGGTCACCACCGATCGGAGGACGGATCCGGACTTCATGGCGCCGAACGCGGCCTCGACCGCGTCCAGACCGATGCGTTCGCTGACGAACTTCTCCAGCGGCAACCGCCCCTGCAGATGCAGGTCGACCAGCATCGGGAAATCGCGCTCGGGGAGGCAGTCGCCGTACCAGGAGGACTTGAGCGAACCCCCGCGGCCGAAGAAGTCGAGAAGCGGCATCTCCAGCCGCATCTCGGGCGTGGGCACGCCCACCAGGACCACCGTGCCCGCGAGGTCACGGGCGTAGAAGGCCTGCTCGTAGGTCTCGGGCCGACCGACCGCGTCGATCACCACGTCGGCGCCGAAGCCGCCCGTGAGTTCCTGGATGGCGGCCACGGGGTCCGTGCCGGAGGAGTTGACCACGTCGGTGGCCCCGAACTCGCGCGCCCACTCGAGCTTGGTGTCGTCGAGGTCCACGGCGACGATGGTCGAGGCCCCCGCCAGGCGGGCACCCACGACCGCGGCGATGCCGACACCGCCGCACCCGATCACGGCGACGGACTGGCCGCGCGTGACGTTGCCCGTGTTGACCGCGGCCCCGAGGCCGGCCATCACGCCGCAGCCCAGCAGTCCCGCGACGGCCGGATCGGCCGCCGGGTCCACCTTGGTGCACTGCCCCTCGTGGACGAGGGTCTTGTCGATGAACGCACCGATACCGAGCGCCGGGCTGAGCTCCGTGCCGTCGGTGAGGGTCATCTTCCTGGACGCGTTGTGCGTGGCGAAGCAGTACTGCTGCTGGCCGCGCTTACAGGCCCGGCACTCGCCGCAGACCGCGCGCCAGTTCAGCACCACGAAGTCGCCCTCGGCCACGTGCGTCACCCGGTCACCGACGGTCTCCACGATCCCCGCGGCCTCGTGACCGAGCAGGAAGGGGTACTCGTCGTTGATGCCGCCGTCGCGGTAGGCCAGATCGGTGTGGCAGACGCCGCACGCCTGCACGCGGACGACGACGTCGTTCGGTCCCGGATCGGGGACGACGACGTCGACGAGCTCGACATCCGCACCCTTGGTACGGGCGATGACGCCCCTGACGGTCTGTGACATACCCAGTTTCTCCTCGAGGTCGGTTCGGCTCGGGGCCGGATCAGGCGGAGCCCCGGCCCGGACCCCTCCCACCCTGCCACATATGCAGGACCGGCCATTCGTCTGCACGCGAAACGACCGGAGCCCCGGACACCTGTGGTGTCCGGGGCTCCGGCGGGTCGAGCGGTCTGCTCGAGGGGTCCGATCAGACGGCGACGCCGTTGGCACGCAGCCACGGCACGGGGTCGATCCACTGGCCGGCGGGGTTGCGCACGCCGAAGTGCAGGTGCGGGCCGGTCGAGTACCCGCGGTTGCCCACGGTGCCGATGACCTGACCGGCGTGGACGCGCTGGCCCACCGAGACGTAGTTCTGGTCGTTGTGGCCGTACTCGAGCAGGTACCCGTCGTCGGTCTGGATGCGGATCCACAGTCCGTAGCCCGAGGCCGGGCCGGCGGCGACGACCGTGCCGGACTTGGCGGCGAACATCGGCGTACCGATCGGGGCACCGAAGTCGGTGCCGTTGTGGAAGGTCCCCCAGCGCGGACCGAAGCCCGAGGTGATGGGGCCGAAGGTCGGGGCGTGGGCACCGCCGACGGCGGCGGACGGCGAACCGAGCGAACCGAACATCGCGGGATCGATGGCGTACTCCCGCAGCTGCGCCTCGTTCAGGCCGATGCCCTGCGCGAACTCCTGGGCCATCTGGCCGAGCTGGTTGACGTCGATGTCGGCGGACTGGGCGGACGCGGCGGGGGCCGCGGCCATCGCGACGCCACCGGTGAGAGCGGCACCGGCCACGGCGCCGGCGACGATGCGGCCCATCCCGCTCGCGGAGCGGGCGGCACGGTGGCGGCC
>NZ_JAALEC010000010.1:0-3031 GCF_014145205.1 Dietzia sp. DQ11-44 | reverse complement strand
TCTCCGAGGGGTTGTCGCAGAGGATCACCCCGGCCAGGTCGGTGACGGGGCGCAGCGTCTCGTACGCGGGGAACGTGATCGGGGCCAGACCGCCGGACGTCGCCATGGTCCGTCCCTAACCCTCGACCTCGACCTCGACGATGAGCTCGACCTCGACGGGGGCGTCGAGCGGCAGCTCCGACACCCCGACGGCGGAGCGTGCGTGGACGCCGGCGTCGCCGAAGACCTCACCCAGCAGGTCCGAGGCGCCGTTGATCACCGCGGGCTGGGCGTTGAAGCCCGGCGCCGAGGCGACGAACCCGACGACCTTGACGATCCGCACGACGGAGTCGATGCCCACCAGGCCGTCGACCGCGGCGAGCGCGTTGAGGGCGCAGGTCCGGGCGAGACCGGCGGCGACCTCCGGACTGACCGCGGCTCCGACCTTGCCCGTCGCGGCGAGGGCGCCGTCGACCATCGGCAGCTGACCGGAGGTGTAGACGTACGCCCCCGTCCGCACGGCGGGGACGTAGTTGGCCAGCGGGGGGACCACGGTCGGCAGCTCGATCCCCAGCTGCTCCAGCTTTCGGGTCCAGTAGCCGCCGCCCTCGCCCTCCGACATCAGAGCCGGCGCTTGAGGTAGGCGACGTGCTGCTCGCCGGTGGGCCCGGGCAGCACGGACACGAGCTCCCAGCCGTCACTGCCCCACTGGTCGAGGATCTGCTTGGTGGCGTGGGTGAGCAGCGGGACGGTCGCGTACTCGAACCGGGCTGCGGAGGTGGATTCGCTCATGCCCCCACTCTAGGGAAGTCGAGAGCAGCCCGCGCGCTCTGGTGGAACCGCTTAGTGTGGAACGCATGCCGTCCACCGACAATCCAGGAACGCAGGCGACTCGAACTCAGGGGACACAGTCGACGAGGGCGACCATCGCCGACCAGCTGTCCACCGGCTGGTCCGACTCCTCCGCCCGCGCAGACCTCCACTACGTCTCCGGGAAGGGGGGAACGGGCAAGACCACGGTCGCCACCTCGCTCGCGCTGGCACTGGCCTCCACCGGCAAGCGTGTGTTGCTGGTCGAGGTGGAGGAGCGCCAGGGAATCTCCCGGATCTTCGACCGCGCCCCGCTGCCGTACCGCGAGGAGCTCGTGGCCCGGGTGGACGGTGGCGGCAAGGTGTTCGCGCTGGCCATCGACATCGAGGCCGCGATGCTCGACTACCTCGACACCTTCTACCACCTCGGGGTGGTGGGCAAGGTGATGAAGTCGGTGGGCGCGATCGAGTTCGCGACCACCATCGCCCCCGGCCTCAAGGACGTGCTCCTGACCGGAAAGATCTACGAGGTCGTCACGCGCCAGCACGCCAAGAAGGAGGTCGTGTACGACGCCGTGGTGGTGGACGCCCCGCCCACGGGCCGTATCGGCAAGTTCCTCGACGTGACCACCGCGATGGCCGACCTGGCCGCCGGCGGGCCCATCCGCCGGCAGGCCGATGCCGTCTCCGAGCTGGTCCACTCCCCGCAGACGGTCGTCCACCTGGTCACCCTGCTCGAGTCGCTGCCGGTCCAGGAGACCATCGACGCGATCGAGGAGCTGCGTTCGCACGACCTGCGGGTCGGCCAGGTGATCATCAACCGGGCCGAGACCAGGCACCTCGACGACGACGCGCTCCAGCGGATCGCCGAGGAGGACATCGATGCGGAGGCGGTGCTGGCCGGGCTCGAGGAGACCGGTGTGGAGCTCGACGACGAGGGCCTGCAGGGGCTCCTGGTGGAGGCCATCGAACACGCCCGCGTCGCCCGCGGCCAGCTCGCGGCCGGCGAGACCCTGACCTCGTCCGGCTGCCCGACCCTCGTGCTGCCGGCCCTGCCCAACGGCGTCGAGGTCGCCGACCTGTACGACCTCGCCTCCGCCCTTGCCGATCAGGGAGTGCACTGACATGACTCGTCGTCTCGACATCACCGGAATGCTCACCGACCCCGCGACCCGTGTCGTGGTCTGCACCGGCGCCGGCGGCGTGGGCAAGACCACCACCGCCGCCGCGGTGGCCCTGCGCGCGGCCGAGCTCGGCCGCGATACCGTGGTGCTCACCATCGACCCGGCCCGGCGCCTCGCGCAGGCGCTGGGCATCGACAGCCTCTCCAACGAGCCGTCCCGGGTGGACCTGGGACCCGAGCACGCGGATTCGGACGGGTCGCTGCACGCGATGATGCTCGACATGCGTCGCACGTTCGACGAGCTGGTCACCGCCAACACCACGCCCGAGAAGGCGCAGTCCATCCTGGACAACCACTTCTACAAGACCATGGTCACCTCCTTCGCCGGCACGCAGGAGTACATGGCCATGGAGAAGCTGGGCCAGTTGCTCGACGACTCGACGTGGGACCTCGTCGTCGTCGACACCCCTCCCTCCCGCAACGCCCTCGACTTCCTCGACGCCCCGCGCCGACTGGGCGCGTTCATGGACAGCCGTCTCATGCGGGTGTTCGCGGCGCCCGGTCGCGGGGTCGGCCGGTTGATGACCGGCGCCATGAGCACGGCGATGCGGGGGGTCTCGGCCGTCGTCGGCTCGTCCATGCTCAAGGACGCCTCCGAGATGGTCGTGGCGCTGGACTCCACGTTCGGTGGATTCGCCACCCGGGCCTCGCGCACCCAGGCGATCCTGCGCCGCAAGGGCACCGAGTTCCTGGTGGTCTCGTCCGCGGAACGTCCCGCCCTGCGCGAGGCCGCGTTCTTCGCCGAGCGGCTCTCGGAGGAGGAGATGCCGCTCGCGGGGGTCGTGATCAACCGCACCCACCCCCGACTGACCGACCTCACGGCCGAGCAGGCGTGTGCCGCGGCCGACCGGTTGGCGGGGAACCCGGAGGCCGAGGCGGTGCTGCGGATCCACGCCGACCGGGCCGGCACGGCCAAGCAGGAGGTCCGCCTGCTGGAGTCGTTCACCGACACCCATCCGGACGTGCGGATCGTGGGCGTGCCGTCGTTGCCGTTCGAGATCTCCAACCTGGAGGCCCTGCGCTCGGTCGGCGACCAGCTCTGCGGGTGACCAGCTGTCC
>NZ_JAALEC010000109.1:0-3488 GCF_014145205.1 Dietzia sp. DQ11-44 | reverse complement strand
TCAGGACTCGACACCGCTCTCACCCCGCTGAGCTTCCTGGAGAAGGCCGCTCGTGTGTTCCCCGAGGCGACCGCGGTGGTGGACGGCCCCCGCCGCCAGAGCTACGCGGAGTTCGCCGATCGCGCCACGCGGCTGGCCTCACTCCTGCGGATGCGCGGGGTCGCCCGGGGCGACCGCGTCGGGGTGCTCGCGCCCAACTCCGCCGAGGCGCTGCTCGCACAGTTCGCGGTCCCGCTCGCCGGCGGGGCGGTGGTGGCCCTCAACACCCGCCTCGCGGCCCCGGAGGTCGCGTACATCACCGAGCACGCCGGGATCTCGGTGCTCATCGCCGACGCCGGTCTCCTGGCCGGGCTGGGGGACGAGGTCCCGGAGTCGATCAGTCTGATCCTGGTGACCCCCGACGCCGACGGCACCCAGCCGGACCCGGCCCGCTTCGGTCCCCGCGCCGAGGCGCTGGAGGAGGGTCTGGCACTGGCCTCCCCGCAGCCGGTGTCCTGGGCGGTGGAGGACGAGGACGCCGTGATCGCCGTCAACTACACCTCGGGCACGACGGGGCGCCCGAAGGGCGTCATGTACACCCACCGCGGTGCCTACCTCAACGCCCTCGGGGAGATCATCACCCAGGGACTGGACGCGGACTCGCGCTACCTGTGGACGCTCCCGATGTTCCACTGCAACGGGTGGTGCACGACGTGGGCCCTGACCGGCGCGATGGGCACCCACGTGTGTCTGCGCGCCGTCCGGGGCGATGAGATCTGGAGACTGTTCGACGACGAGGGGATCAACCGCCTCGCCGGCGCCCCGGCGGTGTTGAGCACGATCGCCGACGACCCGGCGGCCCGGCCGGTGACGGGGATCCGCATGGTCACCGCCGGCGCCCCGCCCTCGCCCACGATCCTGCGACGCTTCGAGGACCTGGGCATCGACGTGACGCAGGTGTACGGGCTCACCGAGACCTACGGGCCGTTCACGGTGTGTACGCCCCAGCCCGACTGGGCGGACCTGGACCCGGACGAGCGAGCGGGCCTCAAGTCCCGTCAGGGCGTGGCCATGATCCACGCCGACACGGTCCGGGTGGTCGAGCGGACCAGCCCCGGCGAGAAGCACCTCGTCGACGTCCCGGCCGACGGCGTGACGATGGGCGAGGTCGTCATGACGGGCAACGGCGTGATGAAGGGGTACTTCGCCGACCCCGAGGCCACGGCGACCGCGTTCGCCGGGGGTTGGTTCCACTCGGGCGACCTCGGCGTGATGCACCCGGACGGGTACGTGCAGCTGCTCGACCGCGCCAAGGACGTGGTGGTCTCCGGCGGCGAGAACATCTCCACGATCGAGGTCGAACAGGCGATCGCGGCGCACCCCGACGTGGTGGACTGCGCCGTGGTCTCGATGCCCGACGAGAAGTGGGGTGAGCGTCCGAAGGCGTACGTCGTGGTGAAACCCGGTTCCGACCTCGACGAGGACGGTGTGATCGATCACTGCCGGACCAGGATCGCCCGGTACAAGGTGCCCGGTGCGGTGGAGCTCACCGAGGCCCTGCCGCGCACCTCGACCGGCAAGGTCCGCAAAAACGAACTCCGCGACGCCGCGTGGTCGGGGTGGGACAAGCGCATCAACTGACGGCCCCGCTCCTGCAGGGTGGGCCCGGGTGACGTTATTGTTGTCCCCAGGACCACAATCCGGTGCGCCCGGCCAGTTCGGATCGCACCCAGCCCCGACTCGCAGGAGGTCGACGCAGGCCCATGACGAACATCGTCGTACTGATCAAGCAGGTTCCGGACACCTACTCGGAGCGCAAGCTCTCCGATGGGGACTTCACCCTGGACCGCGAGGCCGCGGACGCGGTCCTCGATGAGATCAATGAGAAGGCCGTTGAGCAGGCTCTCCAGATCAAGGAGGCCGAGGGGGGCGAGGTGACCGTCCTGACCGCCGGTCCCGACCGCGCCACCGAGGCGATCCGCAAGGCCCTGTCGATGGGGGCCGACAAGGCCGTCCACCTCAACGACGAGGCGCTCCACGGCTCGGACGTCGTCCAGACCGCGTGGGCCATCGCCAACGTGCTGGGCACGATCGAGGGCACCGAGCTGGTCATCTGTGGCAACGAGGCCACCGACGGCCGCATGGGCAGCGTCCCGGCCATCATCGCCGAGTACCTGGGCCTGCCGCAGGTCACCCACATGCGCACCCTCGAGGTCTCCGGCGGGACCATCAAGGGTGAGCGGGAGACCGACGAGGGCATCTTCGAGATCGAGGCGTCGCTGCCCTGCGTCGTGTCGGTCGGAGAGAAGATCAACGAGCCGCGGTTCCCCTCCTTCAAGGGCATCATGGCCGCCAAGAAGAAGCCGGTCGAGGTCCTGACGCTGGCCGACACCAACGTCGAGGCCGGCCAGGTGGGCAAGGACAACGCGGCGACCACCGTCACGTCGTCGGTCCCCAAGCCGCCGCGCAGCGCCGGTGAGAAGTTCACCGACGAGGGCGAGGGCGGCAACGAGGTCGCCAAGTACCTCGTCGCGCAGAAGCTCATCTGATCGCGCTCACCCCGACCGACTCCCACCAGTCTTTTTCAAGGAGAATCCACCATGGCTGAAGTCCTCGTCGCGGTCGAGCACGTCGACGGCGAACTCAAGAAGGTCACCCTCGAACTGCTGACCGCCGCACGCGCGCTCGGTGAGCCGTCCGCCGTCGTGTTCGGTGAGACCGGCACCGCCGCAGCGCTCACCGACGCCCTCAAGGAGGCCGGCGCGGAGAAGATCTACGTGGCCGAGGGCGACGCGGTCCAGAACTACCTCGTCACGCCCAAGGTCGACGTCCTCGCCGGGCTCGCCGAGCAGGGCGCGGCGGCGATCGTCCTGGCCGCCACGTTCGAGGGCAAGGAGGTGGCGGGTCGCCTCGCGGCCCGTACCGGTTCCGGCACCCTGTGTGACGTCGTCGAGATCAAGTCCGACGGGTCCGCGGTCCACTCGATCTTCGGTGGCGCGTTCACCGTCGAGGCGACCGTCGCCGGCGACACGCCCATCTACACCCTGCGCCCGGGCGCCGTCGAGGCGTCGCCGTCCGCCGGGGCCGGTGAGGTCGTCGAGGTCGACGTCCCCGAGCCCGAGAACGCCGCCAGGGTCATCTCCCGCAACCCGATCGTCGGTGGCGACCGTCCCGAGCTCACCGAGGCGACCGTCGTCGTCGCCGGTGGTCGTGGCGTGGGTTCGGCGGAGAAGTTCGAAGAGGTCGTCGAGCCGTTGGCCGACTCGCTCAAGGGTGCGGTCGGTGCCTCGCGCGCCGCCGTCGACTCGGGGTACTACCCGGGTCAGTTCCAGGTGGGTCAGACCGGCAAGACCGTGTCGCCGCAGCTGTACATCGCCCTGGGGATCTCGGGCGCCATCCAGCACCGCGCCGGGATGCAGACGTCCAAGACGATCGTCGCCGTGAACAAGGACGAGGAGGCCCCGATCTTCGAGATCGCGGACTACGGCGTCGTCGGCGATCTGTTCAAC
>NZ_JAALEC010000108.1:0-5736 GCF_014145205.1 Dietzia sp. DQ11-44 | reverse complement strand
GCGTAGGCAGGACGAGAATCGGCGGGGCCGGAATCGCCAGGCTCCCGGCCGGGGCCTGACCCCCGCGCCTCCCGATCGAGCCGCCCCATCGCCTCCACGAGGTGATGCGCGGCCTGCAGGCGGGTGGCCGCGGCGAGGTTCTGCGCCAGAGTGGCCGACCGCGCCACCTCGCTCAACGCCTCGGCGCCCAACGTGTCGAGAGCCTCCGGCACGGCGCGAAGCGCCCCGAACGCCGCCGAACTCGTCGTCGTCGCACTCATTACCGACCACCCTCCCCCCGCGGCGCCTGTATCGAACATACGTACTACTCTAACGTCACCACCTCACTAGCGCAAGTGTTCGAATCACCCGTCACTCGATGTCGGACCTCCGCGCTACACTCACCGCATGACCGAACCGCCCGTCTCCCCCGTCGACCGCGCCTTCGACGTACTGCGGGTGACGGCGGCGGGAACCGGCCTGACACTGAGCGAGATCTCCCGCGAGGCCGGGCTGGCCAAGTCCACGACCCTTCGCCTCCTGGCCGCACTCGAGCGAAACGATGCGGTCACGCGCATCGGCCAGCGCTATCGACTGGGGCCGCTGGTGCATGAGCTGGATCCGATTCCTGCCTCGCCGGCATACGAGCGGACCCGCCGCGTACTCACACCGTTCCTCGCGCACCTCTTCGAGGCGACCCGGGCGACGGTGCACCTGGCCACGCTGCACGGTGACGAGGTGGTGTACCTCAACAAGCTGCACGGTCCGCGGCCGATCCCGTCACCGTCGCGGATCGGCGGCGGACTGCCGGCCTATTGCACCGGAGTGGGCAAGGCGATGTTGGCGTTCGACGACGCCGCCGCCGAGCGGGTGTCGCAGGGCCCGCTGATCGCCTGGACCGACACCACGCTCACCTCGCCGGATGCGCTCGCCGTGGAGCTGGCGGAGATCCGGCGCAGAAGGCGATCGGTGGATCGCGCCGAGCTCACGCCCGGCCTCTACTGCGTGGCCGCACCCGTGTTCGACGACGACGAGGACGGCGCCTGCGGAACCCTAGCGGTGGCGGCGCTCTCCGCTAGCGCGGCGGACGGTGCTGCACTCACTCGCCTGGAGCCACTGGTCACCAGGGTGGCCGCGGCCGCCAGTCGCGCGATGGCGACGGACCGGACGTGACGAGGGCCGAGGGAACGTGAGCGCCGCAGCCGAACCCCCGCACTGGCTGCACCCCCGCGCTAGCGGAACTCCATGGTCACGTCCCCCAGGCCCGCGAACTCGGCGCGGAAGGAATCGCCGGGCGCGGCGTCCATCGCGCGGATCGCGGTGCCGGGCAGGATCACGTCTCCCTTGCGCAGGCGGACGCCGAACTTGGCGACCGTCGAGGCCAACCAGCCCACCGAATTGAGCGGGTTGCCCAGGACCGCGTCGGAGCGGCCGGACGCGAGGAACTCGCCGTTCTTGTAGAGGGTCGCATCGATCGCGGCGACGTCCAGGTCCGTCAGCCGCACGCGCTGCTGCCCGACGACATACCCGCAGGACGACGCGTTGTCGGCGATCGTGTCGGGCAGGGTGATCTTCCAGTCGCGGATGCGCGAGTCGATCAGCTCGATCGAGGGCACGACCCACTCGATGGCGGCAGCGGCCTCCTCCTGCGAGCACCCCTCCGGCGGGATGTCGGCGCCGAGGATGAAGCCCACCTCGACCTCGACGCGCGGGAAGCAGAACCGGGCAGCCTCGACCGGCGCGCCCTCCGGGTACTCCATGGTGTCGAGGAGATGGCCGTAGTCGGGTTCGTCGACGCCCATCATCTCCTGCATGGCCTTGGAGGCCAGACCCACCTTGTGTCCGGTGACCACCGCGCCGGCGGCGAGCTTGCGGCGGATGTTGACGAGCTGGATCTCGAACGCGTCGTCCGGGGTCATCTCGGGATGGTGGTCGGTGAGCGGCGCGATGGGCGCCACGTCGGCCTCGGCGTCCCAGAGTCGCTGGGCGAGTGTGGAGCGGGTCTCCTCGTTGAGCATGACCGGGATGCTACCTCGACCGTGTGGCGCTCGAGCCCCCGGTTCTATAACGTGTTCTACATGGCAGACCAGGAGTTCGACGTCGTCGTCGTCGGTAGCGGTGGAGCAGGCATGACGGCCGCCCTCGCAGCAGCGAAGAAGGGCCTCAGCGTGGTCCTCGTGGAGAAAGCACCGCACTATGGCGGCTCCACCGCCCGTTCCGGCGGCGGCGTGTGGATCCCGGGGAACTCCGTCCTCCGACGGGACGGCGTCCAGGACACCCCGGAGGCCGCCCGGACCTACCTCCGGGCGATCGTCGGCGACGTCGTGGCCCCGGAACGGATCGACGCGTACGTCGACCGTGGCCCCGAGGTCCTGGACTTCGTCCTCGCCAACTCCCCCCTCGAGATGGAGTGGGTGGTCGACTACTCGGACTACTACCCCGAGTCCCCGGGAGGACGACTCGGCGGCAGATCCGTCGAGCCCAAGCCGTTCGACCTGCGCCAGTTGGGTTCCGAGGCCGCGCGGCTCGAGCCCCCCTACGCCAAGGCTCCGGCGAACATGGTGGTCAAGCAGTCCGACTACCGCTGGCTCAACCTCCTCCAGCGCCCCACCACCAAGGGTTTCCGGCGCTCCGTCCGTGTGACGATGCGCATGCTGCTGGCGAAGGCCCGCGGGGCCAACATGGTGGGCATGGGCCGCGCGCTCATCGCCGCCATGCGCAAGGGCCTCCTGGACGCGGGTGTCCCGGTGTGGCTCAACACGCCGATGACCGGTCTGGTCACCGAGGGCAGCGGGTTGGACGAGCGGGTCGTGGGCATCACCGTGACCCGCGGCGGCGAGGAGCAGACCCTCCGCGCCCGACGTGGCGTGATCATCGGCTCGGGCGGGTTCGAGCACAACCAGGAGATGCGGGACAAGTACCAGCGTCAGCCCATCCCCACCTCGTGGACGGTCGGCGCCGCCGGCAACACCGGCGAGGGGATCGAGTACATGGAGAAGGTGGGGGCGGAACTGGCCTTCATGGAGGACGCCTGGTGGGGTCCCACGATCCTGCTCCCCCGCGGTCCGTGGTTCGCGCTCGCCGAGCGCTCGCTGCCCTGTTCGTTCCTCGTCAACTCGCGCGGCGAGCGGTTCATGAACGAGTCGCTGCCGTACGTCGAGGCCGGGCACCGGATGTACGGCGGGGAGTACGGGCAGGCCCCCGCCGACCAGCAGGGCGCCGAGGGCGAGAACGTCCCGGCCTGGATCATCTTCGACCAGGAGTACAAGAACCGGTATCTCTTCGCCGGACTGCAGGCGAAGCAGCCGCTGCCGAAGAAGTGGCTCGAGACGGAGAACTTCCACAAGGCCGACACGCTCGCCGAGCTCGCCGGACTGATCGGCGTCCCGGGGGACGCGCTGGAGAAGACGGCCGCCCGGTTCAACGGCTTCGCCGAGAGAGGCGTGGACGAGGACTTCCAGCGGGGCGTCTCGGGGTACGACCACTACTACGGCGACCCCACCAACAAGCCCAACCCGAGCCTCGGTCCCGTCCGCAAGGCACCGTTCTTCGCCGCCAAGATGGTGCCCGGGGACCTCGGGACCAAGGGCGGGGCGAACACCGACGTCCACGGCCGCGTCCTCCGCTCGGACGGCTCCGTGATCCAGGGGCTCTACGCCGCCGGCAACGCGTCGTCGCCGGTCATGGGCCACACCTACGCCGGGCCCGGGGCGACCATCGGCCCCGCGATGGTCTTCGGGTACCTCGCGGTCGAGCACATGCTGGCCGGCGCCGCCGCCGGGTCCACCACCACCGGACCGACCACCACCGACAAGACGGGAGTCTGACCGTGCCGATCGACCTCTCGATTGCCCTGGGGGCCGAGCTTCCCTCGCAGGAGTTCTCCTGGACAGCCTCGGACGTTGCGCTCTACGCACTCGGAGTCGGCGCGGCCGGGGACCCCATGGACACCGCCGGGCTGGACTACGTGGACGACCTGCATCCCAAGGTGTTGCCGTCGTTCGCCACCGTCGCCGCCACGATGAACGTCACGGAGGCGCCGCGGGTGTCCTTCCCCGGGGTCGAGATCGACCTGGCCAAGGTCGTGCACGGTAGCCAGTCCGTCGAGGTGCACCGCCCGATCCCCGCGGCCGGCACCGCCGTCACCACGACCAGGATCGCCGAGATCCAGGACAAGGGGTCGGCCGCGGTGATCATCCAGGAGTCCGAGACGGTCTCCGCCGAGGGTGAGAAGCTGTGGACCTCTCGATCCGGGATCTTCGCCCGTGGCGAGGGAGGCTTCGGTGGCGAGCGCGGGACCTCCGAGAAGGTGCAGTACCCCGAGCGGGACGCCGACCACACCATCGAGGTCGCGAGCCTGCCCCAGCAGGCGCTGCTCTACCGCCTCTGCGGGGACCGCAACCCCCTGCACTCCGATCCCGCGTTCGCCGAGGCGGCCGGGTTCCCGCGCCCGATCCTCCACGGTCTGTGCTCCTACGGCATGGTGCTGCGGGCCGTCGTGGACGAGGTCCTGGGCGGCGACGTCGAGCGGGTCCGCGGCTACGGCGTGACGTTCGGCGGCATCTTCTTCCCCGGCGAGACCATGCGCGTCCGCGTGTGGGAGGACGGCTCGCGACTGCTCGTGGCGGCCACGGCCGCCGAGCGGGACGACGCCCCCGTGCTCAAGAACGTGGTGGTCGACCTCGCCTGACCGGGGGCTGGCCAACTCCCCCGGCGGCCACGCCGGTGGATCAGCAGAGCGCGCGGAACCGCTCCACCAGCCGGATCCGGCCGGGGGCGTCCATCGCCATCGGTACGACCGTGAGGGTGGTGGCCCCGGCCTCGCGGAACGCCTCGACCCGCTCGGCCACGTACGACTCGGGGCCGATCAGCGAGACCGACCGGACCAGCTCGTCGGGCACCGCGGCCGCGGCCTCGTCCTTCTTGCCGTCCAGGTACAGGTCCTGGATGCGGGCGGCCTCGTCCTCGTAGCCGTAGCGGCACGCGAGCTCGTTGTAGAAGTTCTTGCCGCGGGCGCCCATCCCACCGATGTAGAGGGCCAGGTGCGGGCGCACGAAGTCCAGGTAGCCCGGCACCTCGTTCTCCTCGCAGATCGCCAGCGGGGGTCCGGCGTAGACCTCGAGCTCTCCGAGAGAGGGATCGCGCTTCTCACGCCCCTTGGCCAGCGGCTCACCCCACGCGAGGTGGGCCTTCTCGGGGTGGAAGAAGATCGGCTGCCAGCCATCGGCGATCTCGGCGGCCAGCTGCACGTTCTTCGGCCCGAGCGCCGCCAGCACGATCGGGATGTTCTCGCGCACCGGGTGGTTGATGAGCTTGAGCGGCTTGCCCAGGCCCGTGCCCTGGTCGGCGGGCAGCGGGATCTGGTACTTGGCCCCGTCGTGCACGAGCTTCTCCCGGCGCCACACCTTGCGGCAGATCTCGATGACCTCGCGCGTGCGGCCCAGCGGCGCGTCGTAGCGCACGCCGTGGAAGCCCTCGACGACCTGCGGGCCGGAGGCGCCGAGGCCCAGGATGAAGCGGCCGTCGGAGACGAAGTCCAGCCCGGCGGCGGTCATGGCAGTCAGGGTGGGTGTGCGGGTGTAGATCTGCAGGATGCCCGAGGCCAGCTCCATGGTCGAGGTCTTGGCCGCGAGGTACCCGAGCTGGCTCACCGCGTCGAACGAGTAGGCCTCGGGGACGAACGCGATGTCCAGCCCCGCCCGCTCGAGGTCCGCGGCCTCCGCGGCCGTCTCGGCGAAGCCGCCGCTGTAGTTGAGA
>NZ_JAALEC010000107.1:0-1668 GCF_014145205.1 Dietzia sp. DQ11-44 | reverse complement strand
CGGAACCCTCGGCGGTGGGCCGGTGGTGCACGAGCGTGTCGGGCCCGTCGCCGCCGAGATCGGCCACCGCGGCACGGATCGCGGGCAGCAGCTCGTCGGCCAGGATCCGCCGGGCGGCGTCGACGCTCACCACGGGCTCGGCTCGAAGTCCTTGAGGAAGCAGCCGTAGAGGTCCACTCCGGCCTCGCCGCGGACGATCGGGTCCACCACGCGGGCCGCGCCGTCGACGAGGTCCAGGGGTGCGTGGAAGCCCTCCTCGTGCAGCCGGACCTTGGTCGTGTGCGGACGCTCGTCCGTGATCCAGCCCGTGTCGACCGCGGTCATGAGGATGCCGTGTTCGGTGAACATCTCCTCGGCGGAGGTGCGGGTGAGCATGTTGAGGCCCGCCTTGGCCATGTTGGTGTGCGGGTGCCCCGCGCCCTTGTAGCGCCGGGAGAACTGCCCCTCCATGGCGGAGACGTTGACGACGTACTTGCGGCGGGCGTTCGACGCGGCGAGCGCGGGCCGCAGTCGGGAGACCAGGATGAACGGGGCGACCGAGTTGCACAGCTGCACCTCGAGCATCTCCATGGGCTCCACCTGCTCGACCGTGGCCACCCAGCTGTTGTGGTCGACCACGTCCGGCAGCAGCCCGCCGGCATCGATGGCGGTGCCGGCGTCCACGCGGTCCAGGGACGCCGACCCGGCCAGGAGCGCCTGTTCGGCGATGTGTCCGGCCTCGCGCTCGGCCTCGTCGGAGCCGATGAGCGCGGACTCGCCGCCCATCAGCGCGGCCGGGTGCAGCTCGGAGGTGCGGCCCATGGTGATCATGGGGATGTCGGCGGCCCGCCCGGTGAGGGGCGCGGACTCCCCGTCCACGAGTCCGGAGTACGACCCGGGGGAGCGGCGCACCGTCTGGGCGGCGTTGTTGATGAGGATGTCGAGCGGTCCGGCGGCGGCGACCTCGTCGGCCAGTGCCACGACCTGGGCGGGATCGCGCAGGTCCACGCCGATCACGTGGACCCTGTGGGCCCAGTCCGCGTGGTCGGGCATCGAGGCGAACCGGCGGACGGCGTCGCGGGGGAAACGGGTCGTGATGGTCACGTCGGCCCCCGCCCGCAGCAGCATGAGCGCGATGTACATCCCGATCTTGGCGCGGCCACCGGTGAGCAGGGCCCGCCGACCGGTCAGGTCCATGTCCGGGTCCCGCCTGGCGCGGTTGGCCGCAGCGCACTCGGGGCACAGCTGGTGGTAGAAGGCATCGACCTGGGTGTACAACTGCTTGCACACGTAACACGCCACCGCACGCTGCAGGTGTCCGGCCACGGCCCCCGGGGTGTTCGACACCAGTCGGATCCCGGCCGTCTCGTCGTCGATCCGGGAGGGCGAGCCGGTCGCGGTGGCCTCGATGACCGCCTTGTCCGCCTCCTGCCGGGCGCGTCGGACCTCGTTCCGGCGGGACTTCTTGAGCAGCTTGAACATGTGGCCGACCGAGCGCTGTACACGGATGGAATCGGGGTGGTCCTCCCCGAGCGCCGCCGCCTGGTCGAGGACGCGCTGGAGGGTCTCGAGGTCGTCCGGATCGATGCCTGTCACCAGGACACGGTACGACGACGAGGCCGTCGGTCCCTAAACCGCTCGCCACGGCAGGGTGGGCGCGCGACCCGCCCTGAGCCCGGCGAGCGCCTC
>NZ_JAALEC010000106.1:0-4234 GCF_014145205.1 Dietzia sp. DQ11-44 | reverse complement strand
ACCGTGCTGGTCAGCGGCGATGCGGTGCCCGAGACGGCGTCGTCCGCTGCCGGGGCGATGCTCGCGGCTGGCACGGCCCCGGCGACCGAGGCGGGTGCGCTCACCGTGCTGCCGTTGTCGGTGACGGACTCGGCCGACCTCGCCGTCGTCGTCGCGGATACCGGACCCGACGACCCGGCCCTGCTCATCTACACCTCCGGAACCACCGGCCAGCCCAAGGGAGCCCTGCACGGACACCGCGTGGTGCTGGGGCACATGCCCGGAGTGGTCCGCGCGCTCGACGGGTTCCCCCGGAACGCTGCGCCGGGCGAATCGGGCGACGTGTTCTGGACCCCGGCCGACTGGGCGTGGGCCGGCGGGCTGCTCGACGTGCTGCTGCCGAGCCTCTACAGCGGTGTACCCGTGGTGGCGTCTGCCCGGCGGCCCAGCCCGGAGACCGTGGAGCACATCCTGCGGCGGCACGGCGTGACCTGCTCGTTCCTGCCGCCGACCATCCTCAAGATGATGCGCGCCTCCGAGGTGGACTACTCGCACACCGGGCTGCGGGCCGCGTTCTCCGGGGGCGAGGCGCTGGGCGAGGCCGTGGCCGAGTGGGCGCGCGAGGCGCTGGGCGTGCAGGTCAACGAGATCTACGGCCAGACCGAGCTCAACCTCATCGTGGGCACCTGCCACGCCGAGTTCGCGACCCCGCCCGGCTCCATGGGCCGACCGACGCCCGGTTTCGAGCTGGTGCTGCTGGACGAGACGTCGCGACCGGTCGCCACGGGCGAGGTCGGCGAGGTCTGCGTGCGCCTGCCCAGCCCCAATGCGTTCTTGCGCTACTGGAACGCGCCCGATAAGACGGCGGAGAAGACCTTGGGGGGAGTCCTGCACACCGGGGACCTGGCGCGGGTCGACGACGACGGGCACTTCTGGTTCTCCGGCCGCAACGACGACCTGATCTCCTCGGCCGGCTACCGAGTGGGCCCCGGCGAGATCGAGGACCAGATCCTGCGCCACCCCTCCGTCGAGATGGTGGCCGTGATCGGCGTGCCGGACGAGCTGCGCGGAGAGGCGATCGTCGCCTACGTCGTCCCCGCCGAGGGGGTCAGCGGCACCGACGAGTTGGCCCGCGAGATCCAGGCCTTGGTCAAGGAGCGCCTGGCCTTCTACCAATATCCGCGGGAGGTTCTCTTTCTCGACGAGCTGCCCACCACCAACACCGGCAAGATCCGCCGCGCCAAGTTGCGCGCCGACCACGCCCGACCGACATCCGACGCCCGACCGACCCCTGAGGAACCCTCATGAACAATCCCGTCGTCATAGGCGTCGTGCTCGCCTATTTCGTGCTCATGTTTGCCATCGGCGCGTGGGCCAACACCAAGATGAAGTCGGCCAAGGAGTTCCTCGTCGCGGGGCAGTCCCTGGGCTTCTTCGTCATGGCCATCGCCAGCTTCTCCTCCATCCAGTCCGGCTGGGGCATGGTCGGCGGCACCGGCCAGACCTACGCCTGGGGCCTGCAGGCGCTCATCGCCGTGGGGCTGTTCGCCCCGTTCGGGTTCGCCGCCGCCTGGTTCCTCCTGGGGAGCCGACTCAACTGGATCGGCAAGAAGCACAGCGTCTACTCGGTACCCGATCTCATCCGCGTCCGCTTCCAGGACCGGACCTCACACGCCACCATGTCGGTCGCGATCTTCATCGCCTCCGTCGCCTACATGACGGCGCAGGTCACCTCGATCGGCGTGATCATCTCGCTGCTGCTGGGCACCTCGATCCCGACCAGCGTGTGGATCGGCTCGATGGTCGTGGCCGCGTACACGATGGCCGGCGGCATGCTCGCGGCCGTGTGGACCGACCTGGTGCAGGGCGTGCTCATGGTGGTCATGTCCGTGGGGCTGTTCTTCTTCGCCGTCCAGGTGGCCGGCGGGTGGCTCCCCATGCTCGACACCATCTCGGCCGGGAGCGCGGAGATGCTCTCGATCGACGGCGTCCAGGCGCCCACCTACATCTTCGCCTTTGGTCTGTTGATCTTCGTGGGCGCCGTGGGCCAGCCGCAGCTGCTCACCAAGTTCCTCATGCTCCGCGACATGACGCAGCTCAAGTGGGGTGCCGCCGTGGCGGGTATCGCCTACGCCATCACCACCCTGTTCTCCGTGGGCATCGGTCTGTCCACCCGCTCCATGACCCTCACCGGCGACGCCCCGGAACTCGAGAGCATCGACGACACCGCCATCTGGTTCCTCGACTCGGTGACCAACCCGATCGTCGGCGGCATCGCGCTGACCGGCCTGCTGGCCGCGATCATGTCCTCGGCCTCGAGCTTCATCACCATCGGCGCCTCGTCGATGATGCGCGACCTCCCCGGGGCGTTCGGCATCAAGGTGGTCCGCGAGCTGCTGTGGAGCCGGATCGCGAGCCTGACCCTGGTGGTGCTGTCGGTCCTGCTCACCCTGTTCCTCTCGCAGGTGGTGTTCCTGCTCGGCGCGCTGGGCTGGGCCGCCTTCGCCGCAGCGATCGTCGGCCCGGTGGTCATGTCCATCTACTGGCATCGCGCGACGGCCACCGCCGCGACCGTCACGGTGGCGTTCGCGATCCTCGGCAACATGATCATCACCTCCCTGGCCGCGCGGGACATCATCTCCGTCCCGGCGTTCATGCAGGTCGGCGGCATCTCGCTGCTCGTGTCGATCGTGCTGTTCTACGTGGTGTCGATGATGACCACCAACCGTCACCCCGACGCCACCCTGGAGTTCCTGTACGGCGGACGCAGCGCGGTGACCGACCCGCGGGTGAGTGGCGGGGCTGCCGCCCCGACCGCAGCGTCGACGACCGCAGCGTCCACCTCGACCGCCAGGTCCACCTCGACCGCCTCCACCGAAAGGAACGACCATGTCTGATCACGCCACTGATCCCGCCTCGGATCCCACCGCACGCGGCCGCGCACTCGACGGCGGTCTCGACAGTGCACTGGACCCCGCGGACGCTCCGGAGCCTGATCACAAGCGCGCGGGCATCCTGATCCACGCGTTCGTGGCAGTGGCCGCCTTCGCGCTGCTCGGGATGTTCACCGACACGTGGCAGATGGTGTTCATCGCCGTGCCGCTCTTCGCCGTGATCATGATGCTCCTCGGCTCCCTGCACTCCGACGGCTCGTGGGAGAGGGTGTCGACCATCGCGATCGTCGCCTACTGCGCGGGGCTGGGCGTGCTGGTGTTGTGGTCGATCCTCACCGCATCCGGGGACGCCGTGCTCTGGGGCCTGCCGATGTCGATGGGAGTGATCTTCTATCTTCTCTGGCCGTACACCGCGGTGGGCGCCGGTCTGCTCTACGCCCTGGTCTTCGACCGCACGATCGACGAGAAGAGGCTGGCGGCCGCGGCCTGAGCGCCGCCGCCACGTCGTGTGGTCGCTCCGCGGATGTGCTGGGAGCGCTTCCGTCGCCGAGCCGGGCGGACGACGATGGAGGCACGCGGCGAAGGGAGCGACATGGACGTCGAGGGCACCGGGGAACCCCGCGAGGACCTGGCCGTGGAGCGCGACGAGACCGAGGCTCAGCGGATCGACCGCAACTGGATCGAGCTGCTCCAGGAGCTGCGCATCGTCCAGACCGGCGGCCAGGTCCTCACCGGCTTCCTGCTGGTGGTGCCGTTCCAGGACCGGTTCGCGGACATCGGGGGCGGCGGTCGCGCCCTCTACCTGGTGGTCCTGTCGCTCGCCCTCGCCTCGACGGTCGTCCTGCTGGCCCCGGTGATGATCCACCGCGCGGTGTTCCGCTCCCACCGCAAGGACCGGGTGCTGCGACTGTCCGCGACGCTGGCCCGCGTGGGCCTGGCCATGCTCTCGATCGCGTTGGTGGGGCTGGCCGCGCTGGTGTTCTCGCTGGTGCTCGGGACGCTGCCGGGCTTCGCGGCCGGGGCGGCGATGGCGGTTCTCGTGGCGGTCATGCTCTTCGTGGTGCCCGCCCGGGTCCGCCATCACACTGCGACCAACCCGTACGTCGCCGACTGATCTGCGGGTGTGTCCGGAATGACACGGCGCCTGCCCCTCCTGGTGGGACAATGGGGTCCGTTCCGGCCCGCGACAGCGCAGGGGGAGGTGGCCGTTCCCGATGGCGTCGATGGAGATGTACTCCGGTTCCGTTGACCGGCAGCAGAACGCTGCCGCCAAGCAGGCCCGCACCCGACTGGACGCGGGGCTGCGCGAGTGGTCCGGCCACCGTGCGGCGCTGACCGCCGACGGGCTCGGCCGTAATCCG
>NZ_JAALEC010000105.1:0-5444 GCF_014145205.1 Dietzia sp. DQ11-44 | reverse complement strand
GGCATCGGCTGCTCGCCCGTCGAGGACGCCCGGAGAGGGCAGATGGTCACCCTGGCCGGGCGCGTGCGCACAGTCCTTTCCGGAGGGGGAGAGCGGTTCCTCGGGGTGACCGCCGAGGTGTACGACGGTACGGGTGCGGTGGACGTGTGCTGGCTGGGACGTGGTTCGATCCCGGGTATCGACACCGGCCGCTTCGTCAAGGTGACCGGGCGTATCGGCGTCCGGTCCGGCCAGAAGGTCATGTTCAATCCACGTTACGAATTGCTCAGTGGGCAACCGGGCGCTACACGCGGAGGAGAAGTGTGACCGAGTCTGAGCGGGCCGGCGAGCAGTCCACCGGAGAAGTGCCCCCGGAGAGCGCGGGAGGTAAGCGGAAGTCCGCGTTCGGTGACCCGGACGCCTCGCTGCTCGAGCAGATGGGTGGCGTCCGCGGCCTGGTCTACTCGTCGATCCCCATCCTGACCTTCGTCCCCGTCAACGGCTTCTGGGGACTGACGGTGGCGATCTGGGCGGCGCTCGGGGTGGCGGTCGCCATGCTGGCGTGGTCACTGGTCCGACGGGAGAACCCCCAGCCGGCGATCTCCGGCTTCTTCGGGGTCGCGATCGGTGTCCTGATCGCCTGGCGCACCGGGAGCGCGAAGGGATACTTCCTCTACGGGATCATCACGCAGGCGGTGTACGGCGGGGTGTTCGCCCTGTCCGCGCTCGCGCGGTGGCCACTCGTCGGGGTGATCTGGGGCCTGCTCGACGGAAAAGGGATGTCCTGGCGCCGTCACCCGAAAGCGCGTCGGTGGTACGCCGTCGCCACGTGGATCTGGGCAGGGCTCTTCGCGATACGCGCAGTGCTGCAGTACGCGCTCTACCTGAACGACGAGGTCAACTGGCTCGGGGCCGCCCGCATCGCGATGGGCTGGCCGCTCGCGCTGCTGGCGTTCGCGGCGACGATCTGGGCGGTGCGGCGCGCGATGGTCTACGAGAGGGAGCCCGCGGAGGCCCGGGAACCCACCACGCACGACTGACACGCACGACCGATACGGCATCACCTCGGATGGACGACGGCCCCCGGCGAGTTCGCCGGGGGCCGTCGTCTGCCCAGCTCGTGTCCGTCAGCCGCGAGCGCGAGTGACGCGGTGGTCAGATCGTGCTCGTCGCCATCCGCGAGAACTCGCTCGGGCCCGTGATGGTGCGGTAGGCGAACACCGAGGCCAGGGTGGCCACGGGGATCGCGATGAGGAGCCCGACGAACAGGGCGAGGAAACCTGCCACGACGACGAGGATGTTGAGCACCGCGAGAGCGAACAGGTTTCCCGCGTCGGACTTGATCGCGTTGACGCTGGACTTCATGGCGTCGATCGCGGTCATGTTGCGGTCCACGACGAAGTGGAGGGTCCAGTACAGGAAGAACGCGATCACGATGCCGGGGATGATGAGGAGGATCAACCCGATGGACGTCGCGATCGCCACGAGGATCGCGGCGATGACGAACGCCCCGAAGTTCTGCAACTTGAAGAAGTCGCCGATCTCCGGCTTGTGCCCGTCCACCTCGAGGAGGGCTCCCCGGATGATGAATGCCTGGAACAGGAAGCTCACGGCGATCGCCAGTATCGAGCCCAGGAACGCCACCGACGCCGACTGAGAGTTGGATATCGAACTCGCGAGCCCGTTGGCGAGGAACATCGCCAACGTGACCAGAACCCACGGCAGCGGGTTGTTCTTGAACATCTGCCAGCCGGCGCCGATGGCGTCGGTGGCGGACACCCTGCCCGTCATCACCGGCCCGCCCCCCTGGCCGGACTGGGGGTACCCCGCCCCGTAACCGTGGTCACCGTACGGCTGCTGGCCGAAGCCCTGCCCTCCGGATCCCTGCTGGCCATAAGCCTGTTGGCCGTAGCCCTCCTGGCCGTAGCCCTGTCCGGGATAGGGCTCCTGGCCGAATCCCTGTGCGTCCCCCTGTCCGCCGTACTGCTGTCCACCCCAGTTCTGTTGGGCGGCGCCGGTGCCGGTCGGATCGTTCGGGTTCCCGTCTCCTGACGGGGTACCTCCGGTGGTCATGGCATCTCCAGATCTCTTCGCGTCGGTGTGAAAGATTCTTCCACCTGCCTGGCTCCGAACCTAGTCCTGTCCGGGCGTTTTGGGGAGTGCCAACTCGACGGTCGGGGCGGGGAAATGCGTGGAGCCCCGTCGACGATGTCGACGGGGCTCCGGGTCCGTTGACCGGACGAGGGTGTCAGATGTTGGCGTGGATCTCGACAGCCTGTGCGACGCCGGCCACGGTGCCGGCGATCTTGACCGCCTCCCAGGCCTGCTCCTTGGTGATGCCCTCCTTGCGGATGACGTCATCGTGCGCGGCGGTGCAGTTCTCGCAGCCGTTGATCGTCGAGACGGCCATGGACCAGAGCTCGAAGTCGGCCTTCTCCACACCCGGGTTCGCGATGATGTTCATCCGGAGGCCCATGCGGACCTGGGCGTAGTCGTCTCCCAGGAACTCCTTGGCGCGGTAGGCCACGTTGTTCATGGCCATGATGGACGCAGCACCGAGGGCGGCGTTGAACGCCTCGTCGGACAGGTGCTCGCGCGCCTCGTCGGCGATCTCGGACAGCACGGTCTCGGACCGGGTCGCCGCGGCGGTGGCCAGGAAGGTCCCCCACAGCTGCTGCGGCGACAGCTCTGTCGAGCGCGCCAGGGAGCCGAGGTTCAGTTTGAGATCCTTCGCGAACTCAGGGAGCCCGGACTTCAGGTTCTCGATGGTCACTTGATGCCCTCCTGCAGCATGTCCATCTTGTTGATGTTCTTCGTCGGGTCGTTCTTCTGCCAGTTGCAGGCGCAGACCTCGGACGACTGGAGGGCGTCGAGGACACGGAGGACCTCGTCCACGTTGCGGCCGACGGCATCAGGCGTCACCGAGACGAACTGGATGACGTTGTCCGGGTCGACGATGAAGGTCGCGCGGTCGGCGACCCCGTCCGCGTTCTCGACACCGAGCGCGCGGATCAGCTCGTGCTTGATGTCCGACAGGAGCGGGAACGGGACACCCTTGAGCTCGTCGTTGGTCGCGCGCCAGTTGAAGTGCGCGAACTCGTTGTCGATCGAGCCACCGAGGACCTGCGTGTCGCGGTCCTGGAAGTCCTCGTCGAGCTTGCCGAACGCGGCGATCTCGGTGGGGCAGACGAAGGTGAAGTCCTTCGGGTAGAAGAAGATCACCCGCCACTTGCCGGCGTACGACTGGTTGGTGAGCGTCTCGAAGTAGTCCTCGGGCTGCTGGGCGTTGACCTGCTGGAGGTCGCCGCCCTTGAGTGCGGTGAGCTCGAAGTCGGGGAACTGATCGCCGATGGTGAGAAGTGCCATGTGATCCTCCTGGGTTATGGGCCGTTCTTGAACGGGCAGGGGAGACTATGCCCGACGCGCAGTGAGAGGTAAAGCCTAATGAGGTGAAGATCACCCATAGGGGAGGGTGAATAATCATCGACGTGGGGCTATTGATCGTCCTACACTCATCGACATGGCCAATCAGCGGTTCGTTCCGAGCGTGACCCAGCTCAGGGTGTTCCTCGCTGTCGCGGAGCGTCTCCACTTCCGCAGTGCCGCTGAGGAGCTGGGAATGAGCCAGCCGTCGCTCTCCCAGGCCCTGGCGACTCTGGAGGAGGGACTCCGGGTTCACCTGGTCGAACGGAGTACCAGGACGGTGCTCGTCACACCGGTCGGGCACCAGCTCCTCCCGTTCGCACGGGCCGCGGTGGGCGCGATGGACGCGGTGGCCGACATCGCCGCCGGTAGCGGGGGGCCGCTGTCGGGCGACGTCCGCATCGGTGTGATCCCCACGGCGGCGCCCTACCTCCTGCCGGGGCTGCTGCCCGCCCTGACCGAGCGTTTCCCGGATCTGCGGCCACGGATCGTCGAGGATCAGACCGCCAGACTGCTCGAGCAGTTGCGCTCGGGGGCGATCGACGTCGCGATCATGGCCCTTCCCACCGATGCCGCGGGTGCCATCGGTATGCCCCTGTACACCGAACCGTTCGCTCTCCTCGTCCCGGCCGACCACCCGCTCGCCGGGCAGGAGGGCCTCTCCCTCGAGGCCCTCGTGGATCTCCCACTGCTGATGCTCGACGAGGGGCACTGCCTCCGTGACCAGACCGTCGACCTGTGCCGGCGGGTCTCGGCTCCGATCCTGGGTCGTGGTGGGTCGCGGGCGGCGTCCCTGACCACCGCGGTGAGGTGCGTCGCCGGGGGGCTGGGGGTGATGATCGTGCCGGAGTCGGCCGTGGTGTCCGAGAGCCGCGACCCCGGCATCGGGGTCGCGAGGTTCGTCGAGCCCGCACCGGGCCGGACGATGGGTCTGGTGCTCCGCACGGCCACGGCCGGTGACGACGCCTACGCCGAGCTCGGGAGCGTCATCACCGAGGTGGCCCAGCGGCTGTTCGGGGCGGTTGCCGCCTGACCGGCGGTCGTCCGGCGCCGGCCGGGCAGGTGGGGTTCGTCGACTCCAGGGCCCGCGCCGCCTCCAGGTACCGGGCGCGGAGCCCCTGTGTCCGCGCGACCCATCCGCGCTGGTGGGCGACGAAGACCGCTCGTCCCTCGGGGGACTCCACCGGGATCGGGTCGAGTCCCCAGGCGGACAGGTCATAGGGCGAGGACCGCATGTCGACCTCGCGGGCGTCGAAGGCCGCGGCCAACGTGTCCACCAGGAGCTCGCCGGGGGCGCCGGCCTCCATGTCCACCACGTACGAGTAGAGATCCATACCGGCGTGCAGGCAGGCCGGTTGCTCGTTGCGGACCTGTTCGGCGCGGGTGAGGACGTCCTTGTTGAGGGGGACGGCGGCCTCGGTGAAGAACCGGAGGGCGTCGAAGTGGGTGCACCGCAGCCGGGATCCGTCGACGACGTCGTCGATCAGTGGCTGAGATACCCGGAGGGGCACCCGGGGATGACGAACGGCATCGTCGCCTCCCCGGTAGAGCATGGCCCACTCGTGAAGGCCGAAACAACCCAGTGCGCCCGGCCTGGACGCGGTGGCCTCGACGATCTCGCGCGCGCGGGACAGGCGGGGGCCGCATCGGGACAGGACGGACGTGGGATCCACGATCAGTCCGGACCGACCGTGCAGGGAGGTCCGCTCGTAGTGGCGCCACTGCGCCCGTTCGGTCAGGTGGGCGTTCTCCAGGATGATCCCCGGGCCGGGATGCCAGCGTCGGACGGTGGCGACGCTCGTCCGGTAGTAGGTGAACAGGAAGTCCGCGACCGGGTGCGGCTCGCCTCGTCGTCGACGCTCGAGGTGGTCGGTGGTCAGCGAGTCGACGGCCTCGGTGTGCCGGCGCTCCAGCGCCCGCCAGAGGCGCTCGGGCACCAGAACCGGGTCGGCGGCGTGGCGCCGCGGGCTCACGACCGTCGCTTCTTCTTGGGGCGGTGCACCCGGGACTGGGCGGGCCGTCGGGATCGCGCCGGGGGAGCG
>NZ_JAALEC010000104.1:0-2585 GCF_014145205.1 Dietzia sp. DQ11-44 | reverse complement strand
CACAGCTTGTTCAGCAGTCTCCTAGGCGTCCGGGGCGGGCCGGTCCCCGCCCTGACGAGGGATCTTCGACAGTCCGCCCCAGCACAGGGTGACGGTCGTGGAGACGGCGTCGGCGCGGGAGATCGGTCGGCCCGCGTCGAGCCAGTGGCCGGCGCTGACCCGGCTCGCACCCACGAGGCCCACCGCGAGCAGACGCGACCGGTGCGCGTCGAGCCCGGAATCGCCCCTGACCAGGTCGTGTACGGCGTCGATGCAGCCGTCGGTGGCGCGGTCGAGCTCGCGCCGGACCTCCTCGTCGCCGGACTCGGAGGTGAACACCAGCCGGAAGCCGCGGGTGTCGGAATCGGCGTACGCGAAGAACGTGTCGACCGCCGCCTCGACGCGACGCCGGTTGTCCGAGGTCGAGTCCAGCGCCGCCCGGATGCGGCCGAGGAGCTCGTCCACGTGATGCCGCAGCACCTCGATGTACAGGTCGCGCTTGGAATCGAAGTGCTGGTACAGCACCGGTTTGGAGACCCCGGCCAGGACGGCGATGTCGTCCATCCCGGAGGCGTGGAAACCCTGGTCCACGAACACGGTCCCCGCCGCGTCGAGGAGCTGGCGTCGTCGGGCTCCTCGGGGCAGCCGGGTCGCCCTGGCGCGCCCCGGAGCCGTCGGGGACGGTCCGCCCGGGCTTGTCATCGTCTGGCTCCTGTCCTCCCGGGCGTCGGGTCGACGGTCGACCGGGCCAGACGGACAATACCCGTACGGGCGGAGTGCCGGAGAAGGCGACCACCTCGGGATGTGGGATCGTGGAGACCTTGACTCGAGCCTGACCGGAGCGGACGTGGAGGTGTGCGGATGAGCGACGGCCGTCGCCGGACGTCGGACGGTGTCGACGCCGGGTCCACCTCGCGGGCTGACGCTCCGGCACACCGCGGGGACCGCTCTCCGTACTACCCTCCCCGCGGTGAGCCGCTGCGGGCCCCGTGGGACCCGGCGGAGGAGACGACCCCCGGTCGTCGTCGCTCGGTCCCCGGCGCCAGGGACCACCTGCGCAAGCAGAGCCCCGTCGGTCGGTTCTTCACCACGTGGGGCTGGCGGGCGTACGCGATCCCGGTGCTGGTCGTCCTGACGGCACTCGTGATAGCCGACTCCGTGACGGGTACCGGGGCGGGCGACGGCGCGGCCGTCGGCGAGGCGGAGGAGACGCCGGCGCTCATGGGGGAGCCACCCCGGGGTGAGGTGCCCCCGAGCGGGGAGCTGCCGGACGGTGGACCGTTCGCCGAGGCCGGCGAGGGTCGGTTCCGGATCGTGCCCGGGGGCACGGACCGTGTCGGGCGTCCCGACGCCGAGCAGTTCACCTACACCGTCGAGGTCGAGGAGGGCGTCGACACGACGGACTTCGGTGGCGACGACTCGGTGGCCCGGATGGTGGATGCGACGTTGGCCAATCCCAAGAGCTGGACGGCGGACGGGGCCGTGGCGTTCCGGCGCACGGCCCGGGACGAGCCCGCGTTCCGGGTGACACTCGCCAGTCCCCTCACGGTCCGCGAGAACTGCGGATACGAGATCGAGCTCGAGACCAGCTGCTACAACCCGTCCACCGAGAGGGTCTACCTCAACCTGGCCCGGTGGATCCGGGGTGCGCGGTCCTTCCAGGGGGACATCGGGTCCTACCGCCAGTACCTCGTCAACCACGAGGTCGGCCACGCGATCGGCTACCCGGATCACGAGCCGTGCCCCGCGGACGGAGCGCTCGCGCCGATCATGATGCAACAGACCCTCGGGGTCGCCAACAACGAGATCTTCCTGCTCGACAACGAGGGTGTGGTCCCGGACAACGACGACACCTGCCTGTACAACGCATGGCCGTTCCCCGACGGCCCGCCGGTGGCCCGGTGAACCCCGTGACCGGCGGGGTGTCCGGGGCGCTCCCACCGCTCGTGGATCCGGTGCCGCAGCTCTCGGCGGAGGAGCGCGCGCGCTACTCCCGGCATCTCCTTCTCGGGGCCATCGGTGACGAGGGGCAGCGTCGCCTGCGCGCCGCGTCGGTGTTCGTGGTGGGCGCGGGGGGACTGGGCGCGCCGGTCCTGATGTACCTCGCCGCGGCGGGTGTCGGGCGGATCACCGTGATCGACGACGACGAGGTGGACCTCGGCAACCTGCAACGGCAGGTGATCCACTCCGTACCGGCCATCGGCCGCCCGAAGGTCGAGTCGGCCCGGGATCGACTGGCCGAGTTGGCACCCGGGGTCAGGGTCGAGGCGGTCCACGCCCGTCTCGACGCGGTGAACATCGACGCCCTCCTCGAGGGTCACGACCTGGTGATGGACGGAAGCGACAACTTCGCCACCCGGTACCTCGTCTCCGACGCCTGCGAGATCGCCGGGATCCCGGTCGTCTGGGGGACCATCGACCGCTTCCGGGCCCAGCTCGCCGTCTTCTGGTCGCGCCCGCCCGCGCCCGTCGACCCCGTCACCCTCCGCGACCTCTACCCGGGCCCGCCGCCGCCCGGTTCCGTTCCGAGCTGCGCCGAGGCCGGCGTCGTGGGCGCACTGTGCGGAACGGTCGGGTCGATGATGGTGATGGAGGCGGTCAAGCTG
>NZ_JAALEC010000103.1:0-7044 GCF_014145205.1 Dietzia sp. DQ11-44 | reverse complement strand
GCCGGGATCGTGATCGGCTCGTGGCCGTACGAACCGGACCTCGCCGAGCGCCTCAACCTGGAGGATCTGCCCCGACTGACCGGGGTCCCGGTGCTCGGCCGGGTGCCCGCGGGGGCAGGTCGGCTAGAGCCCGCGGAGTTCGCCCGTCTCGCGCCGGGGTGGTTCAGCGATAGGTTTCTTGCTGCGCTTCCAGAAGAGAATCAGTATTCGTAGGCGGGATCTGAATCGATGATCCTCGCGAACATGTTCTCCATCAGTGCGAGGTCACCCGCGGATCTCGCTACATGGCACGCATTGTGCAGTTCAACCGAATCAGTTCGCTGCCAGTCCAACCCGACGCCAGTCTCGGACAGCAGTAGATCGAAGAACTCACGCGTTGCGCGTCCATTCCCTTCACGGAACGGATGCGCAAAGTTGACGTAGTCGTATAAGTGGGCAATTTCCCGGAGAAGATTCTCTGGCGGGATGCCCGCCAGTCGGTTCGACTCCCATACTCTCCGGGCCACGTATGCCATCGGCCGTGGGATATCGAGTGGCGGACAGAACGACTCGCGACCTTTCTCGATGCCCACAGTTCGTAGATCGCCCGCCCAGGCGTAGACATCCTGAAATAAGTGGCGGTGGATCGCCTGGAAGAACGCCAGGTCGTACGTTCGCTCACCCAAGAGCTCTGGGACTTCTCGGAGCTCGATGAGCCGCGCTTCGACAAGATCGTTCTCCGCGTCTCGGAGATCACCAACAACGGAGATATTCAGCTTGTTCCTGAGCACTGTAGTACCGGGAATGAAATACCCGGACCAATTCCGTTCATGGCTCCCTGAATCCCACGGGTGCGGCACTCGGCTAGGAGATGTTGTACCGGCGGCGGACGCGATCCCCCAGCTCGGAGGCACTGATGGTGCCACGCGCATATGCGAGCTGGTCAGCTCGCGTGGCGCTCGTGCTAGTGGCCCCTTCCAATTCTGAAGTGCGGCGAATAGACCGAATCGCGCGGACGCGTCGCTGAGTACGCTGAGCCCTCGTCATCCCGTCACCTTCCATGGCTTCGAGGATAGTCGACGGTTCAGACACACTGCGTCGTACCGCCATACAGAAGGCGTCGTCACCACGTCCTTTCATCGCCCGCCGGGCCACTAGCCGAGTCCAGCCGCGTCACGGCGGGACTCACCCCACGTGCCAGTGACGGCGGATGAGCTCCTCCCGCGCGGTCTCGTCGTCAGCACCCTCCCCGCCCGGCGTGTTGTCGTCGGCCTCGCGCAGGCCCGCGAGCAAGGCGTCGATGAGCTGCTCGGGGAACACGCCGTCGGCTTCGAACACCCCACGCTCGGCCTCGAGGACGTCGGCCGCCTCGGTACACGAGGAGGGCAGCTGCTCGAAGTCGTCGTTGTCGTCCGCCTTCAGGTGCTCGGCCTGCTCCAGGCTCCCGGGGTCGTTCAGGCCGCGCGTCGCCGCGACCGCCATGCCGGCCAGGAGCAGGTGCACGTCTGCCGAGCCGTCGCCGAGTCGCAACTCGATGGTCTGGGGGTCCGTGGCCGGTTCGGGGACGGGCTCGGTGCTTCCGGGATTGGCGTGGGCCACCATGTCGGCCAGCACGTCGCCGCCCCAGGCCAGTGGGACCCGCACCAGACCGGTGCGGTCCTTCTCGCCCCAGCAGATGTCCTCGGGTGACTCGTCGCCGGCGGTGAACCGCAGGTAGGACGTGGGGACCGTGTTGCCGAACGCGGCCAGCGCCCTGGCCGCCGAGAGGTAGCCGGCGATCAATCGTCGCCCGGTGTCGTTGATCCCCTGCTTGGTGACGACGGTGTTGGTGCCGTTCCGCACGAGCCGGCTGTGGATGTGCAGTCCGTTGCCTGCGCCCTCGCCGCTCACCAGTGGCGCGAAGGTCGCCTCGAGGCCGTGGGCGTAGGCGACCTCGCGCACCACCCATTTGGCCAGGACGAGGTGGTCGGCAGCCTGCTCCAGGGGCACGGGCTGGAGCTCGATCTCGTGCTGGACCAGCTGACGGTCATCCTCGAGGATGTTGCCGACCTCGCCGTGGGCGTACTTCAGCGGCACCCCCATGGCGCAGAGATGACCCAGCACCTGCTCCCGGACCCGCTCGTGCTTGGAGAAGGGGCCCGACTCCTGGTACCCGCGCTCCTCCTCCACGGGGAAGAGCGATTCGGGCTCGTGGGCGAGGTAGTACTCCAGCTCGCCGAAGGCCTCGAGCGTCATACCGGTCTCCTGGGTCAGCACCTCGGCGGCGCGGCGCACGACCTGCTCGCGCGCGTACGGCAGCGGCGTGCCGTCCTCGCGGTAGAAGGAACACAGGACGTCGAGCGAGGTCCGCTCGCCGAAGGGGTTGAGGAAGGCGGTGCGGTGGCGCGGGACGATGTAGACGTCACTGGCGTCGGTGTCGGTCCCGGGGAATACGCTCGAGCCGTCCACGCGCTCTCCTCGCGTCAGAACCTCGTGGAGGTGCTGGCGGGAGTTGATGGGGAAGGCCAGGGTCTTCAGACGGCCGTCGCCGCCGACGTAGCGCAGGTTCACCTGCTCCAGTCCCAGCTCTTCGACCGCCCGGACGAGGGCGTTCGCGGTGAACTCCGCCGAAGGCATGCCGAGCAGGCGGACGAGGGGGTGGGGTTCAAATGCGTCGATGGCCATGCCTCGTTCTACCAGCGCCGCGGCGCAGTCCCCACCGGACTCAGGACCAATCCAGTTTCAGAACCACAGCTCGGCCAGCAGCTCGATCGACCGGTTCCGCACCGCCGGGTCGAACGCGTAGGTCACGGTGATCAGCTCGTCCGCGCCCGTGCGCTCCACGAACTCGTCCAGTTGCGCCTTGACCGTCTCGGGTGATCCCACCGCGCTGATCTCGAGCATCCCGGGCGAGCTGCCGGCGAACTGCGCCGGGTCGACGGGCGGCTGGATCTTGCGGCGTCGCCCGGCCCGCAGGTCGAGGAACATCTGCTGGAGGGTGGTGAACTCGCGTTGAGCTTCCTCGTCGGTGTCGGCGACGATCACGTTGATCCCGGCCATCACCTGGGGCGTGTCGATGCGTGCGGTGGGCGCCTCGGTGCTGAAGGACTCCCGGTAGACGCGGATGGCGTCGTCGATCTGGTCGGGCGCGAAGTGCGAGGCCAGCGAGAACGGCAAGCCCAACTGCCCGGCGATCGAGGCGCCGTTGACGGTGGACCCGAGCACCCAGATCGGCACCTCCATGCCCTGTGAGACCGACGACAGGATCGGGGTGCTGTGCGCCGTGCCGGTCTCGCCGAACCACGCCTGCAGGTCGTAGATGTGCTGGGCGAAGGCCTGCGGCTCGGCCGACGACCGGCTCAGTGCCTGGGCGGTCATCCCGTCGGTTCCGGGGGCGCGGCCCAGGCCCAGGTCGATGCGGTCGCCGTGGAGGTTAGCGAGCGTGCCGTACTGCTCGGCCACCATGAGCGGCGCGTGGTTGGGCAGCATCACGCCGCCGGAGCCCACGCGGATCCGCTCCGTCACCGAGGCCGCCTGCGAGATGAGCAACGCCGTGGCGCTGGAGGCGAGGTTGGGCGTGTTGTGGTGCTCGGCGAACCACAGCCGCGAGTAGCCCAGCCGATCGGTGAGCTGCGCGGACTCCATCGAGGCGGCGATGCCCTCACGCGCGGTGGAGCCTTCCGAGATGGAGACCAGGTCGAGGATGCTCAAGGGGACCGACACAACACACCTATTTCTACGTTTACCGTTGCATTAAGGGCCGTGGTGGCCCACGCCCAGAGGCTACCGATCCGCCCATGTCGGTGACGGATCACCGATCTCCCCACCCCCTGTCGGTCCGGGGAACTACCGCGAAGCACTGCGCCGAGGTACGACGACGACGAGGTCCGCCGCCCCAGACCGCGTGGGCGACTGCGGGGATGCGCATTTCGGATCCTACGGATTGTGCGTTGGGTCACACTGTGCTCATCGCGGGTCCCGCCCGCGCATCAGGTCCGTACGAAGGGTCCGAACCACATGACGACGATCGCATGACCACCGCACGCTCCGACGAACCACTCCACCAACGGGTGACCTCGGGCGAGGCCGACCTTGACGAGTTCCGCGACCGCCTCACCGCCTGGCTCGCGGCCCGCGACGAGGTCGACGCCTCCGCAGGTGTCGAGGTCTCGGCGGTGAGCAGGCCGGAGAGTTCGGGGATGTCCAACATCTCGGTCCTCTTCGACGCCACCTGGACCCCGGCCGGCCCGGCGTCGCCAGGAGGCACGGCCGAGCCGCAGTCGGCGCAGCTGGTGGCCCGGATGTGTCCGCAGGACGGCGCGTTTCCGGTGTTCCCCGTCTACGACCTGGCCAAGCAGTTCGACGTGATGCGGGTGGTCGGCGAGAACACCGACCTGCCGGTCCCCCGTGTCCGCTGGCTCGAGCAGGATCCGGCCATCCTCGGCACGCCCTTCCTGGTGATGGACAGGGCCACGGGCCTCGCCCCAGTCGACAATCCCCCTTACGTCTTCGACGGCTGGCTGCTGGAGATGGATCCCGGGCAGCGGGCCGAGGTCCAGCGGGAGTCCGTGGCCGTCCTGGCCGCGGTCCACGGCATCGAGGATCCCGCCGGGCGGCTGCCGTCGCTCGCCGCGGCGCACGGGGTGAGCGCGCTGCGTGCCCACGTGGACGAGCAGCGGGCCTACTACGAGTGGACGACCCGGGAGGACGGACTGCGGATTCCGGTGATCGAGCGGGCCTTCGAGTGGATCGAGGCCCACTGGCCCGCCGAGACCGGCCCCGACGTACTGAGCTGGGGCGACGCCCGCATCGGCAACATCCTCTACACCGGCACCAGCCCCACGGCGGTGCTGAACTGGGAGATGGCGGCCATCGCGCCCGCGGAGGTGGACCTGGGCTGGCTCCTCTACTTCCACGACCTGTTCCAGGACCTCGCGGTGACCTTCGAGTTCCCCGGTATCCCGGACCTGTTCGACCACGGCGACGTGGTGGCGCAGTACGAGCAGCTCACCGGCTCCGCTGTCCGCGACCTGCCGTTCTACTACGTCTACGCGGGCCTGCGGCAGGCGATCATCCTGTCGCGGATCACGCGCCGTCGTATCCACTTCGGGGAGCAGGAGACGCCCGCGACCCCGGACGAGTACGTGCTGCACCACACGATGCTCGAGCGGCTCATCGTGGGCTGATGTCCACGCCGACGCCCGCTGCGATATTTCACCAGTTCGAGCTTACGACGGGCCAATCTCGCCCGCCCCCATCCTTGATTGTCAAGCCTGGTAGGTCAGTCCAGGTCGTCCGACGAGATCCGGCTCCAGCGGTGCCGACCGCGTCCACGTGGACGGTGCTCGATCTCCTGGTAGTCGAACACCGGTAGTGAGAGTTTGAAGCGGATCGCGGCCACCCGCAGGCCGAACCCCACGACCAGGGTGATCGCGGCGCCCCAGTTCTCCGGGACGCCCGCAGCCACGAGGCCCACGTAGACGAGCGCGGCCAGGATGGCGACGCTGGCGTACAGCTCGTGTCGGAACACGAGTGGCACCCGGTCGCACAGCAGGTCACGCATGACTCCCCCGAACACGCCCGTGATGACCGCGGCGGCGACGGCGATGATGACGCCGTGCCCCATTTCCAGGGCGATCCGAGCACCGAAGATCGCGAAGACGGTCAGTCCGAGTGCGTCGAGTCCGAGGAAGAGCACCCGGAAGTGCCGCATGAGTGGCGCGACGAACACGGTCACGACCGCGGCCGCCGCGACCAGCGCGAGGTAGGACGGATTCTCCACCCAGATGAGCGGATAGTGGTCCAGCAGGGCGTCCCGGATCGAACCGCCGCCGATGGCGGTGACGCACGCGACGATCACCACGCCGAACAGGTCCATGCGCTCGCGGCCGGCGGCCAGCGCACCGGTCATCGCCTCGGCGGTGATGCCGATGAGGAACAGAATGGTGAGGAACTCCACGGGTCCGGTCAGTCCGTGAGAGAGGCGAGATGAGGGGTCAGTATGGGCCCATCCCCCCGCCTGCCCGTGGGGAGCGCACCGCGGGGGCCGGATGCGGTCTGCTCAGGCCGCGCCTAGTGGCGCGCGTGTGAATTAGTTTTACGGTTCGGTTTGTGAAATCATGGGGCATGGCGAATCGACCTGCCCCGGCATTGATGTTGCGTCCCGGCGATCGCGAGAAGCTTGAGAGAATGACGCGCTCGCAATCGATGTCGGCGGGCATGGTGCAGCGGGCGCGGATCGTGCTGCTGGCCTCGGAGGGAAGACGCAATTCCGAGATCGCCGAGCTGGCCGGCGCGTCGCGGCCGAAGGTGAACCTCTGGCGGTCCAGGTATGAGGACAAGGGTATTGCCGGACTGGCAGATGAGAAGCGCTCTGGCCGGCCCCGCACGATCGATCACGCCGAGATCGTGACGGCGACCTTGATGCCCCCGCCGAAGAGCTTGGGCGTGACTCACTGGTCTTCGCGACTGCTGGCGGCGCGGTTGAAGGTCTCGGCCTCGACGGTGGTCACGGCCTGGCGGGCATATGGGATCAAGCCGTGGCGGGCCGAGTCTTTCCGGTTCTCCACCGATCCCGAACTGGTCGGCAAGGTCACCGACATCTGCGGCCTGTACCTGGCGCCACCGGAGAACGCGATCGTGCTGTGCGTGGACGAGAAGTCCCAGATCCAGGCGCTGGATCGCACCCAGCCGATCTTGCCCATGCAGCCCGGCCTGATCGAGCGACGCAGCCACGACTACGTCCGGCACGGCACCAGCACTCTGTTCGCGGCCCTGGACATTGCCACCGGGCAGGTGACAGCCGCGCTCAAACCGCGACACCGAAACCAGGAGTTCCTGGCGTTCCTGAAGCAGATCGAGCGGGCGTACCGTGATGTTGTCGACGCCGATGGCCAGCCGGTCGAGCTGCACCTGGTGATGGACAACTACGCCGCCCACAAGCACGCGAACGTGAAGGCCTGGTTGGCCGACAATCCACGGTTCAAAATCCATTTCACGCCGACCCACGCCTCGTGGATGAACCTCGTGGAGGTCTGGTTCGGCATCGTCGAACGCCAGGCCTGACTTCCACAAGTTGACGCTGTT
>NZ_JAALEC010000102.1:0-6239 GCF_014145205.1 Dietzia sp. DQ11-44 | reverse complement strand
TCAGCCGTTCCCCGAACCCGGTGCTCCCGTCGCGTCGCTCCAGGCCGGACCGAACACGCACGCCGACGCCCCGGAACACGCCCGCTCGTACCCGGGCACCGTGACCCGCTCGGGGACCACGTCGACCCGCTCGAGAAGGGGCTCGACGAGGTCCTGTCCGGGGCTGCCGGGGGCCGAGGCCCGCGGGTCGCCCCACCACATCACGCCGCAGATCGCCGCCACGATCGCCAGCGTGAGGCCGAGTGCCCTGGGGCCGACCGGGGGGACGACCCGCCCGGATGCCCCGGGTCGGGGTCCGGCGGGCACGTGGTCGGTCACGGGGCGATTATGGGTGGCCCCACGCCCCCGGAGGCCGTCAGACGGTGGTCCCGGTCCCGGGCCTGTGGAGGAGCCGGGGGTGTGGGTAACCGGGGTGTGGAAGGGCCGTCGGGGCCCCGGCCCGGCACCGCACCGGAGTGCCGTGTCGGACGGGCGTGCTTACATGTCGTCGTGACCCAGTCCGCCGATCCCCGTCTCCACGCCGTGTGGCAGTCCGGGGTCGTGGGGTTGTGGTGCGACACGGGGTTGCGTCGCCCGCACTCGGTGGCGCCGGCTGCCGCGGTGACGGCCGTGGGCCGTGCCGGGGCCCCGGATGCGGTGGTGGAGTTCCTCTCCGGCTACAGGCTGTCCCACCGGATCGGCATCCGTGCCGTCGTGGACGGCAGGGACAGATCGGCGACGGTGCCCGGGATCCGGATCTCCGTCGGCGCCGCGATCGACCTGTGTCGACTCCTCGGGGCCGAGGACACGTGGGTCGGGTCGGGACTACGGGCGTTCTCCGCCTTGTCCGCGGGTGTCGCGGCGCTCGTGGCCGCGGGCCACGTGGTCCCGTGTCTCACCCGCAGGGACGGGGCGTGGGAGGCGTCCTGGGATCTGGTCGCCTCACCGGTGATCGGGGCGTGGACCACCGAGAGCCTCCAGCGCAGCCACGGGCTGGTCGCCACCCGCGAGGAGCTGGTCCGGCTGCTGTCCGAGCTGGCGGACCACCACGCCCGCACCGCGCTGGCACCCCTGGCGGCAGACCGCCACAGTGATCTCGGTGACGCACTGGTCACCGGTGGTCAGGTGACCTCGGGCGGTCAGGGCCTGGCCGATGCCGTCCGGGAGTTCGGCCGGGCGGCCGCCGCGAAGGACGTCGAGGTGGTGTTCCGGGTGGTCGAACCCTCCGACGACGCCGAGGTGGACCGCGCCGCGACGCCTGGCCACGCCGTGGACGACGACCCGGCTGACGACTCGCCGGGGGAGCGGTCCCGGGATCCCGGTGTGCTCTGGCGGCTGCAGGTGTTGGTCCGGACGGGCGCCGATTCGCTCCGCCCGTTCTCCGACCTCGACGACACCTCCTCCGTGGACGGACCGGTTCGCGACGTGGTCGACCGGGCCGTCCGTTCGTGGCCGCCGCTGACGCGGGCCACCCAGGCGGCCGGTGTTCCCGACCTGCTCCTGCCGACCGATCTCGTGGTCGACCTGGTCGACGAGGGGGTGGAGGCACTCCGGGGCCGCGGGGTCGAGGTCCTGCTGCCGAGGGCCTGGACCAGGATCAGGACAGCGGTCAGGCTGGCCGTCAAGGAGCCCGGGACCGAGTCGGTGGACTCGGGGCACCGGTTGGGCCTCGAACAGCTGGCGGACGTCGACTGGGAGTTGGTGGTCGACGACAACCCGTTGGACGCCACCGAGGCCCGGATGTTGCTCGACGCCGCGTCGGACCTGGTCAAGCTCCGCGGCCAGTGGGTCCGGGCGGACCCGGGTGCGCTCCGGCGGGCGGCCCGCTTCCTCGCCGCCAGGCGTGGCCAGCGGACGACCGCACCCGCTCTGGTCGGGGCGTTGATGTCCGAGGAGGCGGAGGGAGTCGAGGTCCGGTCGCCGGGCACCCTCGACTGGATCCCCTCGTCGTCGTCCCCGGTCGTGCTCCCGGACTGGTTCCGGGCCACCCTGCGTCCGTACCAACTGGACGGTGTCAGGTGGCTCTCGGCGCTCTCCCGGGCCGATACCGGGGCGGTCCTGGCCGACGACATGGGTCTCGGCAAGACGATGCAGGTGCTCGCGCTCACCGCGGTCGAACACGCGGCCGGGAGGTCCGGACCGACACTGGTGGTGGCGCCGCTCACCCTGGTCGCCACGTGGGCCCGGGAGGCGTCGACGTTCGCGCCGGACCTCCGGGTCCACGTCCATCACGGACAGGGTCGGGACCGAGGTGAGGGCGCGGCCGAGAGGATGGCGGACTCCGACCTCGTCCTGACCTCATACGGCACCGCAGCTCGTGACGTCGACCTGCTCACCGGGTTAAGGTGGCGGCGTCTGGTCGCGGACGAGGCGCAGACGGTCAAGAACCCGGCGACCGCGGTGTCCCGGGCGATCAGATCGATCCCCGCGCGGCACCGGATCGCGCTCACCGGGACCCCGGTGGAGAACAGGCTGGACGAACTACGGGCGGTGTTCGACTTCGCCAACCCGGGGCTGCTCGGGTCGGCCAGTACCTTCCGCGCCCGGTTCGCGGTCCCCATCGAATCGCACCGAGACGAGGCCGCGGCCACCCGGCTGCGTGCCCTGGCGGCCCCGTTCGTCCTGCGCCGACTCAAGTCGGACCCGCTCGTGGCCGCGGATCTGCCGGCCAAGCAACACATCAGGGTCGACTCACCACTGACCCGTGAACAGGCGACCCTGTACCAGGCGGTCGTCGAGGACATGATGGAGCAGGTCAGGGACTCCGAGGGTGCGGCCCGCAAGGGTGCGATCCTGTCCGGTCTCACCGCGCTCAAACAGGTGTGCAACCATCCTGCGCACTATCTCGGCGACGGGTCCTCGCTGCTGCGGGGTGGGCGACACCGGTCCGGAAAGCTCGCGGCACTGGACGAGGTCCTCACCGAGATCCTCGACGCGGGGGAGAAGGTCCTGTTGTTCACGCAGTACCGTGCCTTCGGAGATCTGATCATCCCGCTGTTGGAGCGCCGGGCGGCGACCGGGGTCCCGTTCCTCCACGGCGGTGTCACCGCGGGTGGTCGGGCCTCGATGGTCGAGGAGTTCCAGAGCGCGGACGGCCCACCGCTGATGCTCGCCTCCCTCCGGGCGGGCGGGACCGGGCTCACGCTGACCGAGGCCAATCACGTGGTGCATCTGGACCGGTGGTGGAATCCCGCGGTGGAGAACCAGGCGACGGATCGCGTCCACAGGATCGGGCAGACCCGGGTGGTCCAGGTGCGGACCCTCGTGGCGCCCGGGACGGTGGAGGACCGGATAGACGAGTTGCTCGAGTCCAAGCGCGAGCTGGCGGATCTGACGCTCGGCCCCCTCGCGGGTGTGCTCACCGAACTGACAGACGCCGATCTGGCCTCACTCGTCGCGCTGACCGACGAGGGGACGGACGAGACGTGAGCGGGAGAGGAGGGATCCCCACCCGGTCCAAGGCGGGTCCGTTCGGGTCGCACATGTGGAGTCGGCGGTGGTCCTCGGACCTCGAGTCCGGCGTGAGCCGCGGCGAGGCGTTCCTCGGCCGCAAGGACGCGCGCAACGGCAGGGTGCTCTCCCTGGAGCACTCCGGCCGGATCGTGCGGTGCGACGTCGACGGCAGTCAACCGGACCCGTTCTCCGTGGAGTTCGAGTTCGCCCCGCTCGACGCCACGGACACCGACGCGCTCCGTACGGCGCTCCGCCGCGAGGAGGGAGGAGTGCTGGGCGCGCTCTCCGGGGATTTCTCCGACACGGTCGGATTCCTCCTGCTCCCGGCGGTCCACGGCGCCACCCGGTACTCGTGCCGGTGCCCGGTCCAGCCGGGCCCGTGTCGACACGTGCTGTCCGCCGCCCACGTGCTCGTGGAGTGGTGGGACGCCACCCCGGAGGTGATGTTCGCACTCCGGGGACTGAGGGCCGAGACGGTGGGCGCCGTGCTGGGGGGGACCGCGGACGGGGACGTCGGCGCGGTCGCCTTCGACGTGGAGGAGAGCCTGTGGGGCCGGGATCCACTTCTCCCCGCCGTCCCCACCACCGCCCCGGCGGGTCTGGAGGATCTCCTGGACGCACCGGTCACCAGGAGACTCGCCGCGGCCGCGACCGGGGATCCACTCGAACAACTGCGGGTGGTGGCCGACCTGGAGGACTTCCTCGACGCGTTCAGCCGGTATCGGCCGGGGGATCAGCGCCCGTGATCCACCCGGTCGGCGAATCCCGCCGCAGCACTGTCGGAGCCCCCACCTACGATGCGGCCATGGACAGGCGACGGGACGGCGACACGATCCGATTCCTCCACTCGGCCGACTGGCAGCTGGGGATGACACGGCGATTCCTCGGGACCGAGTCACAGGCGGTGTACACGGCGGACCGGCTCGCCGCGGTGGCGTCGCTGGGGGACATCGCCCTCGAGCACGGCGCCGAGTTCGTCGTGGTCGCGGGCGACGCGTTCGAGGACAACGCCGTTCCCCGATCGGTCGTGCTCCGTGCCGCGGAGGTTCTCGCGGCCTTCCCGGTACCTGTACTGATCCTCCCCGGGAACCACGATCCGCTTGACGTGTCGTCGGTACTGAGGTGCCGGGACTTCTCCTCGGCCGTGGACGGCGGGGCCGTCACCGTCATCTGTGACTCCGAGCCCGTGGAGATACGCCCCGGGGTCGAGGTGGTGGGGGTCCCGTGGACCTCCAAGCGCCCGGATCCCGCCCGTCTCCCCGCGTTGCTCGCCGACCTGGGCCCGACCGACTCCCTGCGCATCCTCGTCGCGCACGGTGGCACCGACGAGGTCTACGGCGGTGACTCGCCGTCTGTCGAGGCGATCCGCGTCGCGGAGCTCGAGAGCGCCGTCGGGTCGGGACACCTGGACTACGTGGCCCTCGGCGACAGGCACTCGGTCACCAGTGTCGGTGCCGGCGACAGGATCTGGTTCTCGGGAAGCCCCGAGACCACGGCGTTCGACGACGTCGAGAGGGCGTCCGGTCAGGCTCTGCTCGTCGAGCTCGGGACGCGGAGCCCCACCGGCGGCCGGGGTGACTGTGTGGTGACACCCGTCCGGACCGGACGGTGGTCCTTCCTCGCGATCACCGCGGAGATCGAGACCGAGTCGGACCTCGACGCCCTCGCCGAGCGGATCGAGGCGATCGAGGACAAACCCAGGACGGTCCTCAAGCTGGGCCTCACCGGGACCGTCGGGGTGGCCCTGCGTGCGAGGATCGACGATCTCCTGGAGACGTGGGCGGAGCTGTTCGCGGCCGCATACCTGCGAGAGCGGCTCACCCACCTGGTGGTCCGCGCGGAGGATTCGGACTTCACCGACCTCGTGGACGGCTATGCCGGGCGCGCGGTTCAGGATCTCGTGGAGAAGGCGGCGTCGAACGGATCGGACTCGGAGGACGCCGGCAATGCGCTCAGTCTGCTGTACCGGCTCGTGGACGGAGGCCTGAGGTGATCCTGCACCGGCTGTGTATCGAGGACTTCCGAGGCGTCGACCGGGAGGAGGTGCAGGTGCCCCCCCGCGGGGTCTTCGTGATCGAGGGCCCCAACGAATCGGGCAAGACGAGCCTCATGGATGCACTGGAGATGCTCCTCGAACACAAGGCCTCCTCCGGCCGAGCGGAGATCAAGGCCGCGAGCCCTGTGGGGCGTGACGTCCCGGTGGTGGTGGAGGCCGAGTTCACGATCGACCGCGAGCGGATGCGGTACCGCAAGGAGTTCGTGCGCGGCAAGCGCACGTCGCTCGAGTTCCCGGAGTCCGCGAAGGTGGCGCTGACGGGTGACGACGCCCACGACTACGTGCGGGACCTCCTGGACCGCCGGGTGGACAGGTCCCTGTGGAGAGCGCTGCGTATCGCCCAGGACGAACCCATCGGTCAGGTGGAGGCGGGCAAGGGGATGGAGTCGCTGCGGCGAGCCCTGGACGCCGCGGCCGGCGGGGCCGCTCCCACGGGTGACGACACACTGGTCACCCGGGTCGCGGAGGAACGTCACCGCTACCTGACGGCACGACGCGGGGAGCCCACCGGCGAGCTCGCGCGGTCGGAGACCCGGCTGGCTGACGCACGCACGGCGCTGGACGACGCCAGGGCGGGGCTGTCCGAACTCGATGCCGCGGTGACCGAGCACGCACACCACTCCGCCGCCCACTCCGCCAGGCGATCCTCGCTGGCCGCCGTCGAGGTGGAGGTGGAGCGCCTCGAGGAGGCCGGACGAACCGTCGCACGGTTCCGGGAGCTCCTCCGGGCCGCGGAGGCGGAGGTCGACCG
>NZ_JAALEC010000101.1:0-2638 GCF_014145205.1 Dietzia sp. DQ11-44 | reverse complement strand
GGGCCGGCGTGGGCGCCGCGCCGGGCTTCGGCGCCGCGGGTCCACCGGAGCCGGGGCTCGACGGCGCGGAGTCGACTCCACCGTCGGACGGTGCGTGCGACGCCCGGAGACGTCGGACCACCGGGGCCTCGAGGGTCGACGATGCGGATTTGACGAACTCTCCCTGATCGCGGAGTTTCGTCAGAAGTTCTTTACTGGTGATACCGAACTCTTTTGCCAGCTCGTGTACCCGGGGCTTGCCTGCCACTGCTCTCCTCACTGCGAGGTCTTCACGGCAGGGCTGGCCGCGCGACCTCGGTCTACATTCGATGGACGTTCATCGCTGGAACTTCACGGTGTGCTCATCGTGTCTGGTCCGTTCCTTCTCTTGTGCTCCCCCGGTCGGCCCATGCGGCCGACGGGTGGTCTCGTGCTCACGACGATAGCGTCTCGAGCACCTCCGAGATCGCATCCTGGGACACGTTCCCGGCGACCCGCAGGGACCTGGTGAAGGCCTTGCGGTCGAGTGCTGTCGCGATGCACCGCTCGTCACGGTGCACCCAGGCTCCCCGCCCGACCGCTCGCCGGTCGGGGTCCGGCGAGAGGGCTGACGCCCGCGGATCGTGAACGATCCGCAGTAACCGGGAATCGGAATCCCGGCGGCGACAGCCGACGCAGGTCCTCACCGGACCCGGCACCTCGGCCGAGCCCTTCTGCTGGTCGTGATGCACCCGCATGAGGCCGCCTCGGTTTCTCGCCGTCCCTCCCACGCGAGTGGGTGGACGTGAAGTCACTGTGACATCTGGTGAGTCTACAGGTCGTTGACTATCGACACTAACGGCGCGCCCGACCGCGTGGACCGCGACCGTGCCGGACGTCACTCCGCGTCGCTGTGGATGTCGATCCGCCACTGCGTCAGCCGGTGGGCCAGGCGGGCGTTCTGCCCCTCCTTGCCGATCGCCAACGAGAGCTGGTAATCGGGGACCACGACGCGCGCAGCCCTCGTCTCGGCGTCCGCGACGGTCACGGAGATGACCTTCGCCGGAGAGAGCGCGTTACCCACGAACACCGTGGGGTCCTCGTCGAAGTCGACGATGTCGATCTTCTCTCCGTTGAGTTCCGCCATCACCGCCCGGACCCGGGCGCCGTTCGGCCCGATGCAGGCGCCCTTGGCGTTGAGGCCCGACACCGTCGTCTCCACGGCGATTTTGGTCCGGTGTCCGGCCTCGCGGGCGATCGCCGAGATCCGGACGGATCCGTCACCGATCTCCGGTACCTCCAGGGCGAAGAGTCCACGGACGAGATCGGGGTGGGTTCGCGACAGGGAGACGGAGGCACCGTGCGGCCCCTTGTGCACCCCCACGACGTGGCACTTGATGCGGTCGCCGTGCTGGTAGGTCTCGCCCGGGACCTGCTCGGCCGGTGCGATGGTGCCCTCGGTACCGCCGTTCTCGGGCCCGATGTGCACGACGACGATCCCCCGCGCGTTCGCACGGGAATCCGACTGGATGACCCCGCTGACCACCTCGCCCTCACGGGCGACCAGGTCGCCGTAGATCCGCTCGGTCTCGGCCTCGCGCAGGCGTTGCAGGATGATCTGCCGGGCCGTCGCCGCGGCCACCCGGCCGAAATCGGACGGGGTGGCGTCGAACTCGCCGATCCGATTGCCCTCGTCGTCTACCTCGGCCGCCATGACCGCGACGGTCCCGGCCTTCCGGTCGAGTTGGATCCGCGCGACGCGGTGCGCGTCATCGGTGCGCTTGTACGCGGTGAGCAGTGCGTTCTCCAGCGTCCGCACCAGGTCGTCCAGCGGGATCTCCCGCTCCTGGGACAACATGTTCAGCGCCGCCATGTCGATGTTCAACTGTCTTCTCCTTCTCGCACGCCACGTCCGGGGTCCGCGGGCTCCGACAGGAGGGCGAGTTCGTCCTCCGGAGCGGGCCGGAACTCGACCCGGATCACAGCGCGTGCCACGTCGTCCAACGGTACCGAGTCCACACGCATCCCACGACCCGACCTGCGGACCAGACGTACGGTCCCCTTCTCCTCGTCGAGGTCTCCGATCCGCCCGCGGGCGGGGCCGGTGACACCGTCGACGTAACTCACGTCGACCTGACGCCCGCGCGCCCGCCTCCAGTGCCTGGGTGCCTCGAGCGGGGCGCCCACGCCGCGGCTCGTCACCTCGAACGTCACGGCCCGGTCGGGCCCACCCCACTGTTCGGCGAGGTCGTCGAGGTCGGTGGACAGCGTCGCGAGATCGTCCAGTGTGACACCGGAGTCGCCGTCAACGACCACGGTCACGTGCCAGTCGGCGGCCCGTGAATCCTCCCGGATCTCCTCGAGTTCGAGTCCACGGTCGGCGACCGCTCTACGGATATGGGCCCTGTCGGGCTCGGGGACGATCACGTTGCTCCTGGCGTCGCTGCTGGTGGGTGCCGATCCGGATTGCGGACGGGCCGGATCACTGTACCGCCCCCGGTCCGGCGGCCGACGGGCCCTGGCAGGATGTCGGGGTGCCCGTTTCCTCCACCACCCCCGTGTCGCGCCGACGGTTCGTCGCGGTGACGGCGGTCGCCACCGGAGTGGCGGCCGCCGGGGGTTGCGCCCTGCCCCTGGTCGACGACGAGCCGGACCCCCTGGTGCCGTTGGCCGCGGCCGC
>NZ_JAALEC010000100.1:0-3870 GCF_014145205.1 Dietzia sp. DQ11-44 | reverse complement strand
CCGCGGACCTACGCGCCCGCGGCGGGTCGGTCCCCGGCCCGTGTCCCCGGCGGACGCGGGATGGACCCCACGAACTGCATGGAGCGGTACGGCCAGCCGGCGGGGCCCGCGGCCGAGTCGTGGGTGTTCCACTGGCTCACGACCACGTGCCACTCCTCGGGGGTGGACCCCGGGACCGGGCAGCCGCAGTAGAGCTGGGCGACGCGTGCCGGACCCGCGGCGGGATCTGAGCCGTCGGACTCGTCGCCCCAGGCACAGCCGTGCAGGAGCGTGGTGTGGGTCGTCACCGACCTGTCCAGTAGGTCGGCGCCGATGTGCGGGAAGGTGAGGCAGTCGATCCGGTAGTGCTCGGCGTCGAAGTAGGTGAGGGTCCAGAAGTCCTCGCACCGCCGCAGGTACATCTCGCCGATGCGGCCCGGAAGCACGATGGTCGTGGGGTTGCCCCAGTCCCAGGCGCCCTCGCGGTAGCCCCACGTCTGCCACCCGTTGACGCCGGGATCCGCCAGGTGCTCCTGGCGGACCCGCATGAGGATGACCCCCTTGTCCCGCTGGAACCCGGTCGACATGACGTAGACGAATCCGTCCCCACCTGTCTCCCACGTCCACAGCTGGCGGTGTCCGCCCTCGAGCCGGGGGGAGAACGTGACACCGGTCGGCTCCCAGGTGCTCCCGTCGTCGACCGAGCGGTGGATCTCGGTCCGGGTGACCGTCCCCAGTCCCTCGTTGACCATGACGTGGAGATACATCGTGTCGCCGAGGGTCAGGACGTCGCCGGGGAGGACGGTGGAACAACCCCGGCCGTGGACGTAGTCGATGAGTTGCCCCGCGTAGTCCGGCGGGCCGGGACCGGCCGCGCCCGTCCACACCAGGCCCCCGCCCGGGGCGGCGTCGTCGGCGAACAGGCCGACGGGGGACCGCCAGTCGGGGTTGCCCGGCCCCGGTCGCTCGTCGGTGGTGGGGGAGCACTCGGCGATCCCCGGGTGGGGGCGCCCCACGTGGGGGGCTCCCATCCCCGCTCCCGCGAAGGTGTCGCCGAACACGGCGAGCAGGCGCCCGGAGGGCGTCCTGGCGGTGATCCCCAGATCGGTCCCCTCCATACCGAACGCGGTGGTGATCCCGGGTCCCGTGAGGTCGCGGAGCTTCCGGGTGCTGGTCGGCGGGGCCGGGGTCGGCGGGCGCGAGTCCGTCATCGCTCCGACGCTACCGTCACGGACGACGGGCGGAGAGCCGATCGTGGACGCATCACAATTCGGTTAATGCACGGGCGGACCGGGATCCGGGACGCGTATGGTCGTCCGCGTGACACACCCCTTCGCCCGGGCGGGGCGCGAGATCGTCCCCGGCCACTGGTTCGGCCCCGCGGCCGTCGTGGCCGTGGGGTGCGCGCTCGCCTGGACCATCGTGGGGTTCGGTCACGGCGCGGCACCGGCGCTGCTGGTGTTGGCGGTGACCGCGGTGGTGGCTCTGTGGAACTCGCCGCTCAGGGTCACCGGTCACGAGCCCCTGCAGTCGGTGCGCAGCTCCTGCGTGGAGCACGCCGTGGTGGTGTTGTGGCGTCCCGGGTGCCCGTACTCCTCCGCGCTTCGGCGGCGCGCCGCCCGGGAGGGGCTCGAGGTGCACTGGGTCAACATCTGGCGGGACGAGGACGCCTACGAGCTCTGCCGCCGCATCAACATGGGCTCGGAGGAGACGCCCACGGCGATGCTGCTCGACCCGTCGCTCTCCGGACCCGTCGTGATCCCCGCCTCCGTACCGGGCATCCGTGAGGCCACCGCCGCCAGGCTCCCCCGGGGTCGGGCGAGACGCGCGATCTAGGCGGGGCACCCCCGGTGCTCACCTGACCACCTCGTCGTCGTCCCACCTCGTCGTCGTCGTCGATCCCGTCCCGCTCCTCGCCCGGCCTCACCTGGAGCGCAAGGACCCCCGCACGTCCCCGCACTCCGCCCCGAGCGCCATGTCGGCGATCCGACCCGAGTCACGCAGTTCGACCAACCGCGGCGCGACCCGATCGCGCAGGGCCCACGGGTCGATCGTGTTGACGTAGATCCCGGTCGCCCCCTCGAACCCGGCGGGGTTCGAGATCCGCCACTTGAGCACGATCCGCCACGGCATCGCCGCGCCGACCCCCGGTGGCCGGGTGTGCCACTCCTCGTTGGTGGGCACGAGGGGGCCCGTGGCGGCGTGGCAGGCGTGCAGGAGGTCGGAGACCCCGCGGAGCTCGTCCGGGGAGTGCTCCCAGGGCTCGCTCGCGGCGGAACGCGAATAGATGACGAGGGCGGGATAGCGGTGCCCCACCCCGACCACCGCCACCGCGTGCTCGTTGGCCGCCAGCACCAGCCCCTCCGAGGCCGCGTGGTCGACCCCGAGCGTGGAGTGGAGGTCCGGCTCCGAGGCGAGGGCGGCCACCTCGCGACCGGTCTTCGCCGGGACCTCGTCGATCGCCACGAGTTGCTTGTGCAGGTGTGCGAACGACGCGCCCGCGGGACGCAGCCAGTTCTGGAACACCGACACGTACCGGGCATGGGGGTTGTCGGTGTACAGGTTCCGCATGGCGCGGACGGTGAAGGCGATGAACTGCTGGTGCTCGTCCGGGTCGAGGCAACCGGAGGAGGCGTGGCGGTCGGAAGTCGTGGCGCCGTCGGTGAGGTGGCGGCGGGCCACCACGACGTCGTGGCAGCCACCGAAGAAGCTCTCGGAGTGGGCGGCCAGCTCCGCGGTCGTCATGGCCTCGGCGTCCGCCGGATCCCCCTGCGCGGCGGCGATCCTGGTGCGGACCAGAGCGCGGACGTGGTCGGCGCCCTCGTCGGTCCCGAGATAGGCGGTCTGGTGCGCGGCGGCCCGGGCCGGGATCCGGTATCCGTGGACCGCTCTCCAGTAGTCCAGCGACACGATCTCGAAGAGGTTGCCGAAGAGCCGGAACTCAGGGGTCGTGAGGTCGAGCTCGTGCGCGGCCACCCGGTCGAGCGTCGTCCACGTGTCGCCGTCGCGCACCAGCCGTGACTTCTCCGGAGTGGTCTCGCGCAGCCGGGTCACGCAGAACGCGCAGTACGCCTCGGCCGCGTGGGGGTCCACCGGGAGGACCTCGCCTGGCGGATGGTCGACGGGGCGGTGGCCGCGGCCGGGAACCGTCCAGACCTCTGTGCCGGTGAAGGGGTTGATCTGCTTGACGGTCCCGTCCGCCATCCGGCGGAGCGGCCGGCTCCGGAGCGGCCTGTTCAGGGCCGACGGGGAGTCTGGAGCGGTGGTCACCCGGCGAGCCTAGGTGGTCGGGGGGAACACCCGACGACGAGAGGAGATTTCCGCCGCACCGGTGGAACTGTGACGGAAGTAACACTATCCTGAGATTTCACGATGTGCGTATCAGGCAGGGGGATCGGTGCTAGCGATCCCGTGTGGAGACACCGACCAGATTGAGGACCGAAGATGAAATCGAAACGAGCACTACACATCCGTGCGGCGGCCGTTGCCGGCGCGGCTCTACTCACCGCGGCCGGTGCCCCGGCGGTCGCCAACGCCCAGGACGGGTCGCTCGAGGCCGGACTCGGGCTGAACCTCGAGCTACTGCTCGGATCGGCGGGATCCGGGGAGGGCGGGTCCCTCGAGCCTGGTTCCCTCGATCCCGGCTCCCTGGGTCAGGGCTCGGTGGAGGGTTCCCTCGAGCCCGGGTCGCTTGAGCCCGGCTCACTCGATCCCGGTTCGCTCAATCCCGGGTCGCTCGCGCCGTTGTCGGCGGGCTCAGAGGCCGGCTCCGACGACGGTTCGCTTGAGGGGTCGCTCGAACCCGGTTCGCTGGACGGCTCTCTGGAGGGGTCGCTCGAGCCCGGGTCCCTTGATCCCGGGTCGCTGGAGCCGCTGTCCGCGGGGTCGGAG